>JAESQQ010000112.1 GCA_016765095.1 Planctomycetota bacterium
CCTATTGGACGGCTCACAACACGCCTTGGTAGGGGCGGGGTTTACCCCCGCCCAGCCCCCAGACCTTGCCGCTCGGGCTCTCTGGAGTCTCCCGCGCACTCGCGGGCGCATCAGATGAGAGAGGGCTCACGCAGCGGGGGCGAGGTCTATCGCTCGGACACGCTCGATCCAAGCCCGGGTAAGGGTAAACCGCGCTGAGAGTTCAAGCCGCTCCGCGACGAAACGCATCGGCGTGCCTTCGGGATACTCCGTGGGGGACGTCGCGGCGTAGATAAGGAAGGGCATGACCGTCAGGTCGGCTGCGTTCGGTCGCGCGCCCATGAGGTAGTCCGAGTCGGCCAGCGCGTCCTCAACGCGCTCAGGCAGTGCGTCAAGCAGCTTCTGGGCTTGCCGGGTCGCCTCGTCGTCGATCTTGCCCGAGAAGAGCTGGCCGGCCACGAGTCCGAGTGCGCCTCCGAGCTCGGCGACCGCGAAGCGCTCCCAAGCCTCGATCTCCCGCTGCTTCTCGCGCTCCTCGCTGAACAGACGTGGCTCGGGCCAATTGGCATCTAGGTAGCGCATGATCCCAAACGAGTCGTAGACGACGCGCTCGCCGTCGATCAAGACGGGAGTCAGCGGTTGGCCCGAACGCTCAACCACTGCGGAGCGATCCTCGAAGCCGACGAGGACCGTCTCGAAGTCGAGGGCCTTGAGCTTGAGGGCCAAGCGGACCTTCGTGTTGTGGGGCGAGGGTGGGAGGGTCAGCAGGGTCAGGCCTGTCATGGAGGGGCTACTTCAGTTGTGAGAGAGTCGGGTCAATAACTTGCGAAAAGCAAGCTACTGGACTGGGTTGCAATATGCAAGTGATTAGTGAAAGCTGTGCCATGTCCCGCAAGAAGCGACGCTCGGGTTGTCCTATCTCCTTCGCCCTCGAGCTGTTCGGCGATCGGTGGACGCTGCTCGTCGTTCGCGACCTCGTCTTCATGGGCAAGCGACGTTTCTCCGAGTTTTCGGCCTCGAGCGAGGGCGTCGCGACGAACGTGCTCAGTGATCGCCTGCGTCGGCTCGTCGAGGCCGGCGTGATCGAGAGCCTTGGCGATCCCGACGACGGCCGACGCGTCCTCTACCACCTGACTCCGGCCGGCGTCGCGCTGATCCCGACCCTAGTCGAGCTTGCCAACTGGGGAGCGCTGCACGACCCAGACACCGCCGCGCCGGCCGAGTTCGTGCGTCGCTTCGCGCGCGATCGCGCTGGGCTGATCGAGGACCTGGCGGCTAAGCACCGGCGAGACTGAGGGTGGCAAGCAGGTGAGCGGAGACTCCAGCCAGCCCTCTCAGCCGCGAGCCCCCTGCCTCCCCTCACGGGCTAGGCCAGCTCCGCCTCCGGCAGAGCGCCATGGCCGCTCGCCGCGCCGAGGCCTGGATCGTTCGAATGCCCGCGCAGCGGGCGACCCCGCCAAATGTAGTAGATCGCCGGGTAGACCAGGAGCTCCATGACTGTCGAGGTCATGACCCCGCCGATCATGGGCAGCGCGATCCGCTTCATGACGTCCGCCCCGGCGCCGTCGCTCCAGAGGATCGGCGCCAGGCCCGCGATAATGACCGCCGCCGTCATGGCCTTGGGCCGAACTCGCTTGACCGCGCCATGGTAGATCGCGTCGCGCAGGTCGTGCAGGTCGCGCATTAGCCCCCGCTCCTCAGCGTCGTCGTGGGAGATGTCCAAGTAGAGGAGCATCACGACCCCGGTTTCGGCGTCTAGCCCCGCCAGCGCAATGATCCCGACCCACACCGCGACCGAGAGGTTGTAGCCGGCGAAGTGGAGCGCCCAGAACGCCCCCACCAGCGAGAAGGGGACCGCGAGCAGGACAATGCAGGTCTTGACCAGAGACTTCGTGTTGAGGTAAATGATCACAAACACGAGCAAGAGCGTGAGCGGGATCACGATGAGCAGGCGCTTTTCGGCGCGCTCCATGTATTCGAACTGGCCGCTCCAAACGAGGCTGTAGCCAGGCGGAATCTTGACCGCCTTCGCGACGACGACTTGGGCGTCCTTGACGTAGGTCCCGACGTCAATGTCTCGGATATCGACGTAGATCCAGGCGTTGGGGATCGCACCCTCGGTCTTGATCGAAGGCGCGTCCCGCTTCAAGCTCAGCTTGGCGAGCTGACCGAGGGGGATCTTGGCGCCTGTCGGAGTGTCGACGAGGACCTCCCGCAGGCGGCCGAGGTTCGAGCGCAGGTCGCGGCTGTAGCGCAAGTTGACCGGGTAGCGCTCGAGGCCCTCGACGGTCTGGGTGACCTTCATGCCGCCCAGCGCTGTCTGGACCACGTCCTGCACGGCCTTGATCGAGAGCCCGTAGCGGGCGATCTCCTTGCGGTCGATATCAACGACCATGTAGGCCCCGCCCATCACGCGCTCGGCGTAGACGCTCGCGGTCCCCGGGAACCCGCTCAGGACCGACTCGACCTGCTTGGCCAAGTCCTCGATCCGCTCCAAGTCGGGCCCCGCGATCTTGACCCCGACCGGCGTCTTGATCCCCGTCGAGAGCATGTCGATTCGGGCCTTGATCGGCATCGTCCAAGCGTTCGTGACCCCAGGAATCTGAACGGCCTTGTCGAGCTCGGCCACTATTTTCTCAGCGGTCATGCCCTCCCGCCACTCGGACTGGGGCTTGAGCGTGATCGTGGTCTCGAACATGTTCAGCGGCGCGGGGTCAGTCGAGGTCTCCGCGCGCCCGGCCTTGCCGAACACGTGGTGAACCTCGGGCACGGTCTTAATCATTCGATCGGTCTGCTGAAGGATCTCCTTGGCCTTGGTGACCGAGACGCTCGGCAGGAGGCTCGGCATGTAGAGAATGTCTCCCTCGTAGAGAGGAGGCATGAACTCGGAGCCGATCTTGCTGAGGGGGTAGGCGATCGTCGAGATCAGGATCGCGGCCCCCCCGATCACCGCCCAGCGATGCTTGAGGATCAGGTCAATGAAGGGGTGGTAGATCGCCATCAACACGCGGTTGATCGGGTTGCTCTCCTCCTTGGGGATCTTGCCCCGGATCAGGAAGCCCATCAGGACCGGCGCGAGCGTGATCGAAAGCAGAGCCGCCGCGGCCATGGAGTAGGTCTTGGTGAAGGCCAGCGGCTTGAACAGCCTCCCCTCCTGAGCCTGAAGCGTGAACACCGGCAGGAAGGAGACGGTGATCACGAGGAGGGAGTAGAAGAGGGTCGGGCCGACCTCGATCGAGGCGTCCCGAATAATGTCCCAGTGTGGCTTCCGCCCCCCGTCGCGCTCAATGTGTTTGTGAGCGTTCTCGATCATGATGATCGCGGCGTCGACCATAGCCCCGATCGCGATCGCGATCCCCCCCAGCGACATGATGTTGGCGCCGATCCCCTGGATCTTCATGACGGTCAGGCTGAGCAAGACCGCCAAGGGCAACACCAAGATCGCGACCAAGGCCGAGCGGAAGTGGAGCAGGAAGAGAACGCACACGAACGCGACGACGATGCTCTCCTCGATCAGCTTCTCCACCAGCGTCTCGACGGCCTCGTCAATCAGGCCGCTCCGGTCGTAGGTGACCTTGACCGTGACCCCTTCGGGGAGGGAGCGCTTGAGCTCTTCGAGCTTGGCCTTGGTGTCCTCGATCACCTGACGCGTGTCGGCGCCGTAGCGCACGATCACGATCCCGCCCACGGCCTCGCCTTCGCCGTTGGAGTCCGCTAGCCCGCGTCGGATCTCTGGCCCGAGCGTGATGTCGGCCACGTCGCCGAGCAAGATCGGGGTCCCGTTGCTCCCGACGCCGACCGCCGCTTGACGGAGGTCCTCGACCGAAGAGAGATACCCCGTCGCGCGGACGATGAACTCCCGCTCTGCCATCTCGATGGTTCGGCCGCCGACCTCGTTGTTCGACTCTTTGATCGCACGCTGCAGATCTCGCAGCGTGAGCCCATAGCCCCGCAGCCGATCGGGATCGACCGTGACCTGGTATTGCTTGACCTGCCCGCCGATCGAGGCGACCTCCGAGACGCCTTCGACCGTGAGGAGGGCATAGCGGAGATACCAATCTTGGATCGAGCGCAGCTCGTAGAGGTCGTGATTCTCCGACTCCAACGTGTACATGAAGGCCCAGCCGACGCCCGTTGCGTCCGGCCCGAGGGTCGGATTGACCCCCTCTGGGAGGTCACCCTTGACGGAGTTCAGATACTCGAGCACGCGGCTGCGCGCCCAATACATGTCCGTCCCGTCCTCGAAGATCACATAGACGAAGGAGTAACCAAAGAAGCTGTAGCCCCGAACCACTTTGGCGTGGGGCACCGAGAGCATTTTGGTCGTGATCGGATAGGTGACCTGGTCTTCGACGATCCGAGGCGCTTGACCGGGATACTCGGTGAACACAATCACCTGGACGTCCGAGAGGTCGGGGATCGCGTCGATCGGTGTCTCTTTGATCGCGAACGCCCCGGCCGCGACGATCGCGAACGCCCCGATCAAGACCAGGAAGCGGTTCGCGAGCGAGAACTCAATGATTCGAGTCAGCATGACCGCTCCCTCAGCGCTTTCCGGATTCGGGGGCGGCCTCGAAGGACCTCTTCGCGACGGAGATCAAGGTCATTCCGCAGAGCGGACAGCGACCAGGCTTCGCCAGGTGCTCGGCGTGTTCAGGCATTGGGCAGACCCAATAGAGGGACGGAAGGGGCTCGGTAGGCGTCTCCTGAGTCGAGTCGGCCGGGATCAAGGTCATTCCGCAAAGCGGGCAGGCCCCAGCCTCGTCGTAGAACACCCCCTTGTGGATAGGCATTGGGCACCGGTACCTCGCCTTCCCGGTGCGAGAGTTCGCCCCCTCCTCTGGCGCGCCGGTCTTCGAAGCCGACATCTTCATGCCGGGCATGTCCATTCCGGTCTTCATGCCGGGCATGTCCATTCCGGGCATGTCCATGCCGGGCATGTCCATGCCGGTCTTCATGCCGGTCTTCATGCCGGGCATGTCCGTGCCCGACATAGGCTCTGGCTCGAGCATTTTCTGAATGGCCTCCTGGAGCTGGCTCTCGCTGTCGATCAGAAATTGCCCCGAGAGCGCGATCTCTTCCCCGCCCTCCAACCCGGAGCGAATCTGGAGTTTGTCTCCGGCCGCTCGCAGGCCGAGCTTGACCTCGGTCGGGAGGAAGCGACCTTTGCCCTTCCACACGAACACCGTCGCGCGCTCGCCCGAGCGGAGGATCGCCGACTCAGGCGCCAGGACAGCGTCGTCTGAGACCTTGCTCTTGAGCTTGACGACCGCAAACATGCCTGGCTTGAGCAAGAAGCCGGGGTTGTGGAACTCCATTCGGACCCGCGCGGTTCGGGTCTTGGCGTCTAGGTAGGGGTAGACGTAGGTCACTCGCCCCGCGAAGGAGCGCCCTGGGAGGTAGCTCAAGCGCATGGTGGCCTCTTGCCCGACCTTCATGTATGGCAGGTCGTGCTCGTAGACCTCGGCAAAGACCCACACCGTCGAGAGGTCGGCGATCGTGTAGATCCGCTCTCCAGCCTTGAAGTGCCCGCCCAAGAACGCCTCCTTGTGGGTCACGACGCCGTCGATCGGAGCGCGAATCGTGAGCGTCTTGGCGGCCTTTCCTGCCTTCTCGATCAAGGCGATCTGATCGTCTGGGACCTCGAAGAAGCGGAGGCGTGTCCGGCTCTGCTCGAGCATCTTCTTAGCCGGGAGGCGATCGCGGCCGTTGCCGGCCCGCTCCACTCGACCGAGCGCCAGCAGATACTCCGCCTGGGCGGCGAAGAGGTCGGGCGAGTAGACCTCGAACAGGGGGTCTCCCTTGTGGACCATTCCGCCGGTCGTGTCGACGTGGATCTTCTCGATCCAGCCCGAGACCTTCGGGGAGACGTAGGCCACGAGCGGCTCGTTGTAGTCGACGTAGCCGACGGCGCGGACCTTGCGCACGAGCGGTCCACGAGTGACCTTCGTGAGCCGAACGCCCATCGACTGAAGCGTCACGGAGTCGACCAGGACGGACCCGTCTGAAGCGCCCTTCTCCTCGCCCTCATAGACAGGCACCATGTCCATGCCCATGCTGTCCTTGCCCGGCTCCTTCTTCATTTCGCCGGGGATCATGGTCGACCTCCAGTAGAGGATCGCCTTCTCTTGGACGGCGCCTCCCGGTGCGGCAGGCGCCTCGGGCCTCAAACCCGCGTACGCGCCCGCGCCAAGGACTGCGCCCACGACCAGGGTCAAGAGGGTCCGGCCCAGCGAGCCGCCGCTCGAAGCCGGACGCGAAGTGGCTGGCGGGCTCGGCGCGGCTTCGATCAGCACCCCCTCTCCCTCGACTTCGGGAACCGCTCGCTCGACTTCGGGAACCGCTCCCTCGGCTTCGGGAGCCGCTCGCTCGACTTCGGGAGCCGCTCGCTCGACTTCGGGAGCCGCTCGCTCGACTTCGGGAGCCGCTC
>JAESQQ010000113.1 GCA_016765095.1 Planctomycetota bacterium
AGCGGAAAGGTCTGGGGGCTGGGCGGGAGAGACAGACGGCCTCTACCAAGGCGTGGTGTGAGCCGTCCAGTAGGCTGCCTCGCGGAGGGGCCCTCTTGCGATCTGTAGGGTGCGGGGTTTACCCGGGTTTACCCCCGCCCGCCTGTCCGGGAGAGACAGACGGCCTCTGGGATTAGGCTTGTCGACGCAGGAGCTGTAAACGAAGTCGTTCCAGCTATGTCTTCGTAGTTGATAGAAGGAGTACGATTGCGCAGCGTCGCAGGTCGCCCAACTTGAGTCCGCGTTTCGATCGTCAAGCGACGACGCGTAATCGCGCCCTTCTCTCAGGGCCCTTCTCTTAAGATCACGCCTGAGATCGCGGGGGGAGAAGCGCCGGTGAGCGAGGTCATAGGGCCCTATCGGATCGAGCGAGAGCTCGGACGCGGAGGCATGGGCGTCGTCTATATCGGGGTCCACGCGGAGCTGGGCCGCCGGGCCGCGATCAAGGTCCTCCTCGACCAGAAGGTCGGCGAGGAGCGCTTCTGGCGCGAGTGCGAGGGTATGGGGCGGCTGGCCCACCCGGGAATCGTGGGCACATACGAAGCCGGTCTCCACGAAGGACGTCCATACCTCGCAATGGAGCTAGTGGACGGGCGATCGCTCAGGGAGGTGCTCGTAACCACCGGTCCTTGGCCCTCCCGCAAGGCGGCCGAGCTGGGCGTCGCGCTGAGCGACGCCATGGCTCACGTGCACGCCGAGGGGCTCCTGCACCGAGACCTCAAGCCGGAGAACATCCTGATCGATCCGGCGGGCCAGGCGAAAATCACCGACTTCGGATTGGTGCGAGGGGTCGGGGCCGACTCCTTGACGGCCACCGGGACCATGCTCGGGACGCCGGCCTTCATGCCCCCCGAGCAGGCCGAAGGCGAGAAGAACAAGCTCGGGCCTCCCTCGGACGTCTACGGGCTCGGGGCGACGCTCTTCGCCGTCCTGACCGGAGTCCCCCCCTTCGAGGGCGCCTCGCCCTACGCGATCGTGGCTCAGGTGTTCAACAAGCCGGCGCCCACGCCGTCTTCGCTGCAGGCCGGCGTCGACCCCGCTCTCGACGCGATCGTCCTCCGCTGCCTCGCCAAGGATCCGGTCGCTCGCTACCCGGACGCCGCGGCCCTCGCGGACGTCCTGCGGAGTTACCTCGCGGGCGAGTATCAGGCGCCGCCTGCTTCGCGTCGGCTGCTCGTCCCGGTTCTCTCGGCGCTGGTCGTTCTAGCGATCGCGCTGGGCGGATTCTTGGCTTGGCGCGTCTCGACGTCCGGCCAGGAGACCCCGGCCGAGGATCCCCAGGCTGCGCGTCCGACGGCCTCCAAGGCCTTGGACGATGCTGCGGGAGAGGTGCCCAAGCTCGCTGCTTGGCTCGTGCACTACGCCACCGAGGCCGACGCCGAGCTCGTCACCAGGGCGCGGCGGGAGCTGGCGACAGTGACTTTGGAGGCCATCACAGAGACCGGGGCCACAGGGGGAGATCCGGCGGCAAACGAGCTGTCTGGCTTGCACCTCTATCGAAACCTCTCTGTCTGGCTCCGAGATCACGAGAAATTCGCCGATCCGAAAACACGCGAGAAGGCGCAGAGGCAGCAACCCGACTGGCACCCCGAGACCCCCCTTCCAATCCTGGCTCTGCTGCGCGGGGAGCCGATCCAGAAGTCCGAGAAACCCAGTCGCCCCCGCGACCCGCTCGTCCTGATTGACGGTCTCCTCTTGACCTTCGGTCGAAAACCGAAGCTCAAGGTCTGGGACCTTGGAGTCGGGGCCCGAGAGATCGCCTTCACGGGGGGAGGACTCCATTCCGCCTTGGCTGCCGCCCAAGCTGGCGAAGAGGTCCTGCTGACGGTCGGTACTGACCTGTTTCGGCTAGCTCCCGGGACCCTGGAGATCCGCGAGCAGGTCTCGCTCAAGCCCCTGATTGGAGAGGGGATCGTCCGTCTCCCTGATGGGAAAATCCTCGTCTTTGGCAGGTCTGACGACAAAAGTGGCGGGGGCTGGACCCTGGTCCCGAGTCAGGATTGGCCGAAGGCGGTCACACCCACCAAGATCGAAGGGACACCCGTCCGCGCAGGACTTTATGACCAGAAGAGCGGAAACGTCTACCTGACGGGCGGCTCGGGCAACATGACAGGGCGACGCACCTACTTCCTTCGCCGCTACCGCTACACCGATGGCACGCTCCAACCCAAGGAGACGGTAGCGCCCAACGCTGCTGGCTATCACCTGCGTACCTTGGCCGGAGGGCGAATCTTGGTGGGGCTAAACCGTGCCTCCGCGCTGATCTACGAAGGCGCGAACCTCAATAGCCAAGCCCCAGTCGAACTCAGCCTGGTCGAGTCCGGCGGAATCGACGCCCTCGCACTCCAGTGCCTGGGTAGCCTCCCCCTTCCGGGCGGTGGGCTCCTCCTGAGTGCCGACGCCCACGCATCGTCCTACGGGAAGTTGTCCTACTTCGATCCCGATCAGATCGCCTCCGGGAAGACCGAAGTGATCTTCCCGCGCTGGATCACCAAGCTCCCCTTCCGTCCTCGATCCCTGACTCAGAGCGCGGACGGGAGCCTTATCTTCCTGGGGACTGCGAGCGGCTACGTAGCCGTGCTCCCGCGATTCAAGCTCCCCCAGTAGCTCGCCACAGGGGGGTGGCCGATCGGCCTGACAACCTCCACGGCTAGCGCCAGCCACACGTCCCTAGGCGACGTTGTTCTCCAGCAGCCACCGGGCGGCGCAGGTTCGTTTCGGCGATTCGGGTCCCTGGATTGGCCAGGAAGCTCTCCGCCAGGAAGACCAGGGCGTCGGCGAGCCCAAAGCGTTCTCGGGGCAGTTCTGCCGCGGCAGAATCCACGGCCTGGCCCAAACTGGACCCTGCGCCGCCGGGAACAAGCGGGCGACTCGAAGGCGCCTTGATCCCGAGCTCGAGCGCCTTGCGCAACGCTGCGGCCTCTTCTGGGAGCAGCGTGGCGCGGACCTCGACGAGGTCTTCGGTGGGGTGCTCGAAGAAGTGGACCGCGCGCTCCTGCTCGCGAGCCGCTTGGCTGCTCTTGGCCCGCTTCACCGGTGATCTTCGTTTCGGTCAGCATGCGCCCTTCGCGTTCGCTGTATGTTAGCCTCCGTCGCCGACAAGTAGAGGTCCCTCTGGGGCAAGCGCCATGAGCTCAAGGGTTGGTTGAACGAGATGCGCTAGGCGCGAGGACCCGAGTTCAAGGGGACGGACGGACGCTATCCTTCGGCATGGCGAACCTGACCAACCTTCAGCTCAACACACGAGTCACCGCTCAGGAGCGCTGCCCCTACTGCCACGACACCTTGACCATCGAGCGAGTCGAGAAGGTGATTTGCGAGGCCTGCGGAACCCCTCACCACCAGGCGTGCCTAGCAGAGCTCGGTGGCTGCACAGTCATGGGGTGCTCCGGCGGGCGCTCCCAGCCCAAAGGGCTGAGTGAGGAGATTCGGGCTCGAGTTCGAGAGCGAGCCGCCCGATTCGCCGCCAGGAATCTGAGTGGACCCACCTCTCCCGAGGTCGTGAGCCTTCGAATGGCCAATCAGCCATGGATCTGCTCCCACTGCTTCGGGGAGTTCGAAAGCAGGGTTTGTCTTTGTGGCGAGGCCCTCGTGTCGGAGTGCACGGTGGCTGGGTACCACTGCGAGAGCTGCACTTGGACTCCTAGATTCAGGGGTCCTTCGAGTTCCTTTGTGGCAGATGTGTTGGGCAACCCCCGGGTCCTCCCGGTGCTGCTGCTGCTTGGTGGGCTCGTGTTCGCTGCTTACTGCGTCGCCGTCGTCCTTGCCCTCTAGAGGGGCGCGGTGAGTGGCCCTCTAGAGGGGGACGCACAACCGGAGCAGGGAACTGCGGAAGGCCTCGCAGCAGCCGAAGTCGCTGCCAGGCCTGTCCCGAGAGGTGAGCCGAGCCAGAGTGATCGACAGGGCTTACTGAACATGCCCACGCTGTGGCTGGCCCCCTTGGGGCCACTCCTACCAACTCGGTGTGCGGGCAGGCAGAGACCGGCCGAGCTACTGTGAGCCTGGAGAGCGCGCCTTGGATCGTCTGCTGAGAGAACTAGAGCGGAAGGCGACAGCGGGAGATCCCGTCGCCACCGAGAAGCTAGCGTTCATGCGACGCCGAGGAGTGGACCTCGCTCAGCTCGTCGAAGTCCTCAAGACGGATCCCTCCGGGGTGGCGGACGCGATCGTCGGCAGCCTCGACCGGTCTCAGGTCCAGCGCTTCCTCTACCACTTGCAAAACCGCCACCGCCCCCCCACCTCGTCCTTTGATCCGCCCTGGCCGATCGAGCAGATTCGGGCGAGGCCGGCCATGTGGATCGGTGACATCAATGAGCGAGGCCTGCATTCTCTCATCTGGGAAGCGGTCGCTCTCTCCACAAGCGAGGTCCACGAAGGACGGTGCACATGTACCAGGGTCGAGATCTGTGCCGACGGATCCGCCCTTGTCGCCGACGACGGACACGCCCCCCTAATCGAAGTGGCCGCAAGCACGGGTCGCGCTTCCGTGGACCTCGCACGAGTCAAGTCCGAGGGTCGATCCCCAATGTGTGGCCTAGGAGTCGTGGCTGCGCTCTCTGCTCGACTGGAAGTGGAGTGCGTTCAAGGCGGCGAGCTGATCAAGGCTCGGTTCGCCAGGGGGGAGCCGGTAGGGCTCGCTGATCCTGTAGGGCCCAGCACTGGGTCTGCTCGACGCATTCAGATCTGGCCCGATCCCGAGGTGTTCCACCCGGGCGTCGACTTCGACGCCGCTCGGATCGCAGAGCGACTGCGCGTCTTGGCTGCGCTGATGCCCAAGGCCCGCTTCGAGTTCAAGACGCCGGCTTCCGAGAAGCCCCAGGTGTTCGCGAGTCCTGCAGGGCTGCTGGACCTCCTCCCCCAAGACTCAGCCCTGGCTCTGGCTCTGGCCCATGAAGCGGAAGGCTACTACCCAGCCTGCAATGGGATCGTCCGGCTCAATCTGGCTCTAACCTACAGACCATCTGGCCCGGAGCAGATCACCTCCTTCTGCAACGACGACGAGACAACTGAGCATGGAGTGCACTGGGCAGGATTTGCAGCAGCCCTCACCGCCGCGCTCAACGCCTGGTCTCGCCTCCACCTGGGCGCAGGCCACCAAACGCTCACCGGCGAGCGCTGTCGGAGCGGCCTGAGCGTCGCGATCGCGGTTTGGCTCCCTGAACCGCAATACTTAGGCTCCACGAGAGGGCACCTAGGAAACGTAGAACTCCCCGAGATCGTGAGGGAACTCGCAGAGCCAGGCCTGCGCGCCTGGCTGGAGGTGGACCCCGTGGCGACAAGCCGTCTGATCCGCAGACTGCTGGGCTAGCAGACGTCGGGCGCGGACGTTCCACCTTCGCATGCGACGCATGCGCCGTGCGCCTCTTCCGGCCCACCTAGGCGGGATCGAGGCGCTCCTTGACCAACTCGACGACGGCTAGGTGGACATCACTGAAGCCCAGGTACTTCGCTAGCCACTCTGCATGCAGGCCTCACCAGGGTCGTAGCCGTCTGGGGTCTTGCACTTGGGACAGCGGAACATTGCATCGACACCTCTCGCTTTGCCGGACACTGACTTTAGGCCCAGCGAGGCGGGACGATCGCTGACAGATCACGGAGAAGATCTACCTCCGTGATCTACCTCCGTGAAGGTCCTCACAGCAACCGGATCGCTGCGCGGCCTATCAAGTGGATGGAGGCAGAGTTGAACTGCCGACGACCAGTGATTTGGAGAATGAGTTCGAGTCTTGGATTGTCGGAATGACGAAGATGTGATCGAGTCGTTCCAGCGCGCAACGGGCACCGCACGCGTTCGAGGAAGAATGACCGATCCACTTGAAATTTCATCTGAGGAGCCCGCTGGCCTCGAGGCCTTGATGGCCCGCGCCGACGGGACCGACTCAGACACGATCGAAGCCACCGAGCCCCCCAAGGCCTCCAAGAGCACGACGCGGGCCCTGACCCGCCGCGGAATCCTGCGGGCCAAGAGCGGGGACCTCGCAGGCGCCATCGAGGACTACAGCGAGGCCCTCCAGTTCGCCGACGACCACCTACCGGCCTTGGCCAATCGGGGCGTCGCCCACTTCCACTCGGGCAACTTCGACGCCGCTGATGTGGATTGCAGCAAGGCCCTGAGAATCGCTCCCAAGCTGGCCAAGGCCTGGCTCGTCCGCGGCCTGGCTCGTGCGAAGGTCGGTCTGGACCGGGAGGCCGAGGAGGACCTGCTCCGTTATGTGGACCTGGCACCCAGCTCCAACTACATCGGAGTGGTCCGCAAGACCCTCCGCGAACTCGAGCGCAAGTCAGCGTAGCTCCGGGTGCCAGATCGGTAGCCATGCCCGCTGGCAGACCCCAACCAAACCCTCTAAAGCCCCAACCAAAAGAGAAGGCCCCGCCGCGACCGTAGTCGCTGCGGGGCCTATCAAGTGGACGGAGGCAGACTTGAACTGCCGACTCCGTGATTTTCAGTCACGTGCTCTACCAACTGAGCTACCCGTCCAATTGGTTGGCCGATCCTAGCGTGATCGTCCCGCGCGTCAAGGCAACGGGTTAGGTCGCCTACTCGGCGCCAAGGATCTCGCGGGCAGCGGCGACGTCGCGCCCGATCTGGGCCTTGAGGGCCTCGACCCCGGAAAACTTCTGCTCGTCGCGGATCCTGGCGAGGAAGCTCAACTCGAGCTCGAGGCCGTAGAGATCCCGACCTCCGCGGAGGAGGTGGGCCTCGATCAGATCGGGGTCGTCGTCCCCGAAGGTCGGCCGTCGGCCGACGTTGACCACCGCGGGCAAGGGCGCCTCTTCGATCCCCGTCGCGCTCTCAACGACGCGCGCCTCGGCCACATAGACCCCACGCGCTGGCGCCGCGACGCCGGGAGCCAAACCGAGGTTCGCGGTCGGGAAACCAATCGTGCGTCCCCGCTGCTCCCCCTGGATCACCCGTCCGAGCACGCTCAGGGGCCGCCCGAGTAAGTCGGAGGCGGTCGCGACGTCGCCCTTGGCGACGGCCTCGCGGATCACAGTGCTGCTGATCGACCCCCCCGCGACGCGCTCGAGCGCGATCCCCTCGGCCTGAAAGCCGCCGGCCTCGCCGCGCTTCTCGAGCAGAGCGAGATCTCCCTCGCGGTCCTTCCCGAACCTGTGGTCCTCGCCCACCATCACCCACGAGACCCCGAGCGTGCCGACGAGGAACTCGTCCACGAAGCGATCAGCGCCCCAGGTCATGACCTCCCGAAAAGGGAGCACCACGACCCCGTCGATCCCCGAGCGCCCGAGCAGGAGCACGCGGTGCTCGAGGCTAGTCAAGAGGGGCGGCCCGCTGCCGGTCAGAACTTGGCGAGGGTGCTCGTCGAAGGTCACGACCACGCTCGCTCGATCGCCGGCGCGCTCTCGGAGGCGACGAATCACCTCCTGGTGCCCACGGTGCACACCGTCGAACACACCGACCGCGACCGCCGGGCGCTCAAAGGCGCCAGCGAGATCCGGGTCACCCAGTCGAAACCGACGCGCAGCAGGCAGAGCAAGGGTCCTAGAACGAGCGAGCGCAGACGCGCTAGCTGGCGTTGGCATCCGCGTAATCCTCTTCGAGCGCGCGCAGCTTGCGCCGGATCGCCTGCTTCTTGACCGCGCTCAGGCGGTCAATGAAGAGGATCCCGTCGAGGTGGTCGTGTTCGTGGAGCAGGCAGCGGGCGACCATTCCCTCGGCCTCGACTTCGATCTCCTCGCCCTCGAGGTTCCAGCCGACCATCCGGATCCTGCGGTTCCGAGTGACCTTGCCGTAGATCTTGGGCACCGAGAGGCAACCCTCTTCGGCCCGCCAGGTCCCGCCCGACTCCTCCTCCACGACGGGGTTGAGCAAGATCAACTCGTCCTCGGGCTCTCCCGAGAGGTTGATCACGAACAGCCGCACGTTCCAGCCGACCTGGGGAGCTGCGAGCCCAATTCCGTTCTCCTCGTACATCAAGGGGAACAACCCCTGAGCTCGTGCAATGAGCTCTGGAGTCATGTCCTCGACCGGGATCGGCTTGGCGGTCCGGCGCAGACGCGGATCCGGAAAGCGGATCACCTGATCGCTCGTGGTGCGCGGATCGGTGGGTGGAGCAGATTCCATGTGAAAGCCTCGGACGCAGCGAATCCTACTCGAATCCCTCCTCGTGCAAAGCGATAGCTCGGGAGCCAGGAGGGCCGAGAACCGGGGCCTGGGAGGCCGGCGAGCGCCGCTAGGACAGGGGCCTAGGCGTTGACAGGGGGGGGCAATCGGCCTACCCTCCCGACGCCGCACTCGATCCCGCCGGCGGAGGCTCCGACCTTGTCCAAACAACTCGACAAAGCGCGCGCAGCGGTCAAGAAGAAGAACTTCGAGTACGCCGCCGAGCTCTATAACCTCCACCTCAAGATCACCCCGGGTGACCTAGACGCGCGCAGGGAGCTGCGTGCCGCCTCGCGAGCCCACAAGAAGCTCAACGGCGGCGGGACAGGCTTCATGGCCAGGGCCCGCGCCAAGAAGATCGAGATTCAGGCCGCCTCGATTCGGATCAACAAGAAGGACCCCGAGAAGAGCATGATCCAGTGCGAGGACCTGCTCAAGCAGGACCCCGACGCCCTGGTCGCCCTCCTCCGCCTCGGCGAGGCAGCGAGCTACGCAAACCTCAACGAGGTCGCGGTCTTGGCGTTCGAAGACGCCCTCTCCCTCGACCGCCAGAACAAGGACGCCCTCCGCCTCCTGGGCCGAGTTCTCGAAGGCACGGACAACCTTGAGCGCGCTCTCAAGTGCTTCCAGCGCCTGTTCAAGCTCGACCCGAAGGACACCGAGGCCGAGGACAAGATCAAGAAGATCCCGGCCCGGATCACGTCCAGGGGCTACGAGGAAGGCTCCAAGAAGGGCTTCCAGGGCCTGATCGACGTGGATCAGGCCAAGAAGCTCGAGGCCCAAAACGTTCGGATCCGCACGCCCGAGCAGGCGCTGGCCCGCATCAAGAGCATGATGCCCAAGCTTGAGGAGGACCCCAAAGACAGCAAGACAATGCGCCTGATCGCAGAGCTCTACGTTAAGGCTGATCAAATGGACGACGCGATCGCCATGTGCGAGCGCGGGATCAAGGCCAACGACGAGGACCACGACATAGCCGAGCTGCGCGGCGACTTGTTGCTCAAGAAAATGGAGGCGGTGCTCAAGAAGCTCGCACACGCCCACAAGAAGAGCCCCGACGACGCCCGGATCAAGGCGAAGTACGCCCAGGTCACCAAGCAGAAGATGGCGTTCGAGGTCACCGAGTATCGCCAGCGCGCCGAGTCGCACCCGACCGAAATGTCCTACCGGTTCGCCCTCGGCAAGGCCCTCTACGACACGGGCAACATTGACGACGCGATCCCCGAGCTCCAGAAGGCCAAGGGCAGCTCGCGAAACAAGACCGAGGCTGGCTTTTACCTCGGCCAGTGCTACATAAAGAAGAAGATCTACAAGCTCGCACTTAAAGAACTCGACACGGCTCGTCAAGACATCTACGAGATGGACGATTCAAAGAAAGAAATGACGTACTTGATCGCGCGCATCTACGAGAGCGCGGGCAAGAAGGAGAAAGCGGTCACCGAATACGAAGCGATCGTGACCGCAGACTTCAACTACAAGGACGTAACCCAACGGCTGGAGCAGCTCAGCGACTTCTGAGCTAGCCCCCCAAATCCACGGAGACACCGATGCCCAACAACAACCAAGCCAAGAAGCGCGTGCGCCAAAACGTCGTGCACCGCCTCCGCAACCGAGTCCGCAAGGCCCACATTCGGACCTACGGTCGCCGGATCGACGCCGCGCTGGAAGCGGGCGACTTCGCGACCGCTGAGGCCGAATACGTGACCTTCCAAATGAAGGTCGACAAGGCCGCCAAGACCCACACGATCCACGTCAACGCCGCTGCTCGTCGCAAGAGCCGGATGGCGTCGAGGATCCACAAGGCCAAGGCAGCCGCCAAGTAGTTGACCTCTCCAATTGGAGAACGAGGACGGGTGGGCGCGAGCGTCCACCCGTTCTTGCGTTGAGACCGCGAGCCCCCGCAGCGAAGGCGACCATGAGCGACGACTTCCACCGCTTCACCGGCACCAAGACCTACCTGACCAACGAGTCCCTCGAGGCGGCGGTCAACTGTGCCCTGACGCTCGAGCGCCCGCTCTTGGTCAAGGGGGAGCCTGGCACGGGCAAGACCCTCCTGGCCGAGGCGATCGCGGAGGCCACCGGCGCGCCCTTGATCCCCTGGCACGTCAAGTCGACGACGCGGGCCCAAGACGGACTCTACGTCTACGACACGGTCCAGCGCCTCTACGACAGCCGGTTCGACGAGGGCAACGTCAAGGACATTGCTCACTACATAAAGATGGGGCCGGTCGGCCGCGCGTTCGAGAGCGAAGAGCGCGTCGTGCTCCTGATCGACGAAGTCGACAAGGCGGACATTGAGTTCCCAAACGACCTCCTCCACGAGCTTGACCGAATGCGCTTTCAGATCTTGGAGACAGGACGAGAGGTCGTGGCGAAGGTGCGCCCGATCCTCGTGATCACCTCGAACAACGAGAAGGAGCTCCCCGACGCCTTCCTGCGCCGCTGCGTGTTCCACTTCATTGACTTCCCTGAGCAGAAGCGAATGGAGCGGATCGTTCGGGTCCACCACCCAGACCTCGACGAGAAGCTCCTGACCCAAGCGCTGGAGGCCTTCTACTCGCTTCGCAAGCTCCAACGCCTGCGCAAACGCCCCAGCACGAGCGAGCTCGTCGACTGGATCGCCGCCCTTCGAGCCGCCGGGATCACCCAAGTCCTCGCCGACAAGAACCTGCCCTTCCTAGGCACGCTCCTCAAGAAGGAGCAAGACCTAGAGGCCTTCAAGCAGTTCTTCAGCTCCCCAACCCAAGCTCGCCGCTGGGGCAGAGGATAGAGCCAGGCCGTCTGTCCCTGCGGGACAGGCGACGGGCGGGGGTAAACCCCGCACCCTACAGAGCACGAGGCGGCTTCGTAGGGGCGGGGTTTACC
>JAESQQ010000009.1 GCA_016765095.1 Planctomycetota bacterium
AGACAGCCACCCCCCGACCTACTCTGGGCGCAGCCCCATAAACACAGCCAGCGCCCCCGCCCCCCGAAGGCAGCCCTCGACACCGATCCCTTCGTTCGACACCGGGTCCCTTCGTTCGAGGACGAGCACGAGCACGAGCACGACGTCGTGCACAGGGGGCAAGAAGCTCACTCGCGCGGCGCGCTCCACTGGTTGGACCAGAAGTGCGCTCATACCATGCCGGCATGGAGGGTGATCCACTACGCATTTTCGGCCTGTTGGCCAGCGACGACTTGAGCCCCGAGAGCGAGGGTCCCTCCTTGGGGCGCATTGTGACCCCCGCCCCTCCCAAGGCCGGGGACCTCGTCGCTGAGCGGTTCCGGATTCAAGACTCCCTGGGGCGTGGGGCCTTTGGGGCCGTCGTCCGGGCCAGGGACGAAGTCCTCAAACGCGACGTCGCGATCAAGTTCCTCTACCGCCGAGGATCCGAGGTCCGCGAGCGCTTCGTTCGCGAGGCACAGGCCACAGCCAGCCTCCAACACCCTAACGTGCTCGCGATCTACGAAGTCGGCCTCGACGACGAGCTCCCCTACATTGTCTACGAGCTGATCGAAGGCGCGCGGACCCTCGCGGAGGCCTTCGCCGAGAACGACCTCACTCGGCGCCTCGACTTGTTCGAGCAGGCCCTGGCGGGGGTCGGAGCGGCGCACGCCCAGGGGATCGTGCACCGCGACCTCAAACCAGAGAATGTCCTTGTCCGACCCGACGGTCAGGTCCGCGTCGCTGACTTTGGATTGTCTCGCACCGACGAGAGCGAGCTGACCGCGAGCGGGGCCTTTCTCGGCACGCCCGCCTACATGGCTCCCGAGCAGATCACCCGCGCCACGGCGACCCCGGCCTCAGACGTATGGTCCCTCGGCCTGATCCTGTATGAGGCGATCTACGAGGAGTGCTGGAGCGATAACTTCGTCACCGTTCAACACCTCCTGGCCGCTATCCGCCAGGCCAGCTTCGCCCCCCCGCCCGGGGGCCCCCCGCCGCTGGTCGACTTGCTCTTTCAGAGCGTCCTGCTCAGCGAGCCTGAGCGACGGCTCCCCACCGCGAACGCGTTCTTGGCCGCCGTCCAGGACGCCCGCCTCGCCCAGGTTCCGACACCTCCGCGCCGGGCCGGACTCACGGTTCTGACCCTCTCCCTGGGCCTCGTTGCCGGGGCGGTGGGTCACGCCCTGATCTCTCCTGGAACCGTCGACCTGGCCGAGCAGGGCTCGCCTACGTCGCCCTCGGTCAAGCCAAGCGCGAGCGTCGCGGCTCCCCTCGCGAGCCAGCCCACCCCTGGTCCCAGCCAAGCGCCCACGGTCCGAGCCAGCTACGGGAGCCCGGCCTATTTCGCGCGCCGGCGCAGGCTGGCGACCGCGCCCCAGGCCGAGCTGGAGGCTGCGGCCGAGGCGGGAGACTCGGCCGCAATGCGAATCCTAGCGGCGCGACTGGGGAGTGGCTGGCAAGTCGCCCAAGACACAGCCCAAGCGCGGATCTGGTGGGAGAGGGCCGCCGAGAGCGGCTGCCCAGATTCTCTGGCAGACCTCACGCTCTCCTACGGGGGGAGTCCAGGATCCGCACCGACCGACGAGAGGTTGGGGAGGCTGTGGCACGGGCGCGCGATCAAGGCTGGTTCGACGCTTGCCCTGCTCCGAGTCGCGGTCATGGGGAGCGGTCTCCAGAAGGAGCCCGGCCTCAGCGCCGTCGAACAGATTCGCGACGCGGCCTCGCGGGGCGACGATCAAGCCGCAGCCCGACTGGCACAGTTCTTCTTCGCGCAGGGAGCGCTCGAGCGCTGTCGCGACTGGGTCCAGATCGCGGTCGCGCTCGACTCCCCCGAAGGCATGTCCCTTCGTGCCCGACTCGAACGCCACGCCCCCAAGCCCGACTTCGAGCTCATGATTCGCTACCTGGAGCTAGGGATGGCAGTCGGCCACCCTCCGGCCTTCTGCACCTACGCCCTCTGCCTCATGAACGGGCGAGGAGTCGAGAAGGACTTGTCGGCGGCGAAGGAGGCCCTCGCAACCGCCGCCCGACTGGGTTACCCGCCGGGCGACCTCGCCTACTTCCAGGCCTATCTCGCCACCGAAGAGCGCGTGCCCGCCGGGGAGCAGCTCGACCTCGAGCTCTTCATCACTCGCTGTGTCAAGGAGGGCTCTCCCTACGCTAAGGGTGAGCTAGGCGTCCTCCTGCTTCGATTCACTCGCCGGAACAAGGCCGGCAACCTCTCGGCTCGAGCCGCCGCAGCCCAACTGCTCCGCGAGGGGGCCGCCTCAATCAACGCCCGCGTCCACCTGAGCTTCGGGTTTGGAGTCCAGCGCGGCGAGTTCGCCTCGTCCAACCAGCTCAAAGAGACCGCGCAGGCGTTCAAGCGCGCTGCGCTCCTCTCCTCGCGCCGAGGCTGCTTGGTGTGGGGTGTCAGCCTGCTCAAAGGGGAGGGAGTTGAACAAGACATTGCCACGGGACTCACCTGGCTGCGACGCGCGGCAGCGGCCGGCAGCTCGATCGCCTGGCGCAACCTAGGGATTTTTCACACGGACAAGACCTACCACCCCGACCTCTACGACCTAAAGAAGTCACTGTTCGCGTTCCGAAAGGGCGCCGAGTTGGGAGACGCGATCGCCGCTCAACATGCGGGCCGCCTGCTTGCCCTTGGGAAACAGTACGTCGAAGCCCGTCGGCTCTACGCGCAAGCCTCCGCCGGCGGCGAGGTCGAGGGGACGATCAGCTACGCCTCGTGCTTGCTCAAGGGAATCGGCGGACCCGCCAACGAGTCCGAAGCGGTGCGCCTCTTGGAGGAGCTCCCTGCGAAGGCACTGAATGTGCGGATCTGCCGGACGCTCGCCGACTGCTACCGCGAAGGCCGCCCCGGGGTCCCCGCCGATCCGCGCCGGGCGGCCGAGTGGACCGCGCGCGCTGCGAAGTTCGCAGCTCCACCCCCCGGCGACTGAGCTGCTCGGGTTTGTTTCCGAGCGCGGGCGAAACCAATTGGCCGGAGCGACTCTTCCTGCAAACCCGAGGAGTCTCCATGCGTCCAGCCCTGCCCACCGCGCTCGCGTTCTCGTGTTGCGCTCTCCTAGCCTGCCAGTCTGGCCCCGAGCACACCGAGGAGGCGCCAGCCGAACTCGCGACCGCACTTGGCGCCCTCGACCTGGGCCCCAAGACTCCGACTGAGGACGACCCCCGCTCGCTCCTGGCCTACGACTTCGAGCCTTTCGTGCAGGCGGGCCTGACGGACGCCGGTCCCACCCTGAGCGGCCTCCTCCGGGGGCTCATGAGCGCGCGCGCGGCGGCGACCAACGAGCGCCTGGGCGAAGTCCAGCAAGTCGGCCATGTGCTCGCGATTCGAGCTGAGCCCCAGACGCTCGGGCTGGCCAAGTCCTTTCTCGCCCGCCTCGAGCGCGAGAAGACGCAGCCAATCTCCCTCGACCTGCACCTAGTCGTCGTGGCCGACGGGCGGCTCGGATTCCTCGACGCGAAGAGGCCCCGCCCCCTCAACGCGGCCTTCCTGAAGCAACTCGACAAGGACTTGGCCGCGGGAACCGCTCGGACGCTCATGCGACGCCGACTCCGCCTGACGCCAGGCAAGCGACGCTCGATCCACGAGACGACGTCTCGGAGGCCAGTGGTTCGAATCACCCTCGAGAACGGACTCCCCGTCGCGCAGCAAGAGACCGTTGAGGACGGGATCGCGCTCCACGCCACGTGCTGGCTGGCTGGTGGCGGTTACGTCATGACCCACCTCGAGTTCGCAGCTCAGCAGCAGGCGCCCACAGGCCAAGATCGGACCTTGGCGGCGAGCTTCCGCTTGCCCGTCACGGGGAAGGAGTCACCGCGCCCCAAGGTCAAAGCCGCGATCGACCTCCCTCGAGTTCGCCTGACCGGGCTTCGCACCCAAGCTCGACTCGAGCGCGGCCGCTGGCAGGTCGTGGCCGCCGGCCCCTCGGTGGACGCCGGGCACCGCCTCGTGGCGCTCGTCCGAGCCGACTGGAGCCAAGATCCCGGTGGCGCGATCAAAGGTGCGGCCCGGGGCCACGAGATTCGAAGCCTGCGAGTCGCCCTCCTCCAGCGCGGCGGCGGACTCGCCGAGGAGCGTGCCGCCCAGAAGAGCGTGTTCTTCGGAACGAGCATGCTCGGAGGAAGGACCCAAAACGTCCTGGGCGGACTCAAGAGCGAATACACACGCCAATCGTCGGTCTCGGTCCGCAACGACATTGGATTCGGACGCCAACTGATTGACGCGACCAAGTCTCGCCACACGTGGTCGGCTCCCGGTCAGACGAGGTCGCAAGGGCTGGCCTGGGCCGAGAGCTGGACCCCGCTTCTGCCGGCCAAACTCGACGAGCAGAACCAGGCCTTCGCGCGAATCCGCTGGGGCGCCTCGACCAAGCTCCTCCTAGCTTGGGACCAGCTCCACGTCGTTCACAGCCCCGCCGCAATCCGAGAGCTCCAGGGCCTCGTGAAGGGAGTCGAATCCTGGCGCAACCGTCCGCTCCAAGTCCGCGCAGAGTGGCTCTCTCTGTCTCCTGCTGAGGCCGACGCCCTCCGGGATCCCGCCAAGCTCGCGGCCGCCCTCCCAAATCTCCGCACCCGTCGGGTGTTCAGCCCCTACTTCCTCAACACCCGCAGCGGCGCCTGGAGTGAGCTCTCCCATGTCGAGAACGAAGGAGTCCTCTGGGGATTCTTCGGCGACGACCGACCGAGCCCGGAGGTGCGATTCGTCCCACGCGGGTCGCGCCTCTCGGTTCGGCCTCGCCGCTACGGATCGGGTCGAATCGAGCTCAAGCTCCGCTTCGCTCACGACCAGGCTCCCGCCAGAAGCCTGACGCCTGTCGCGCGAGCTGAGGGCCTGATCCACAAGCCTCAGTCACGCCAATCCCAGATCGAGCAGGTCCTGAGCATGAAGCAGGGCGAGCCGCGCCTCCTCCTCGCCGGCGCCGCCCCCAGCGGAGGCCGGGTCCAGGCGCTCGTGGTGACCTGCTGGTACTAGTGGGGTGTCAGGAGGCGATTTTCTCAGTTGCGCCGGCATCGTCGTCGCTGGCAAGGCGCGAGGAGCGGAGCTTACCGGGCGTAAGTGACCGACGAGC
>JAESQQ010000114.1 GCA_016765095.1 Planctomycetota bacterium
CAGCGTTACGTCGTCCATGAACAGGCCCCTCAGCGTTGCCTCATTGCCTCATGACCAATTTGCTCCGGACGGTGCCCTGGCGCGTCGTAAACCCTTGCAGACTCCGTCAGTAAGAGATGGGCACCCTTCTGGGATGGGAGCGGCGTACAGAGACCACGCGCCGCGTCACTCTCGCGCCATCCCGTCGCTGGGCCATCACGTACAAGGTGGCGCCCAAGCCGTAGACGTCCGTCCCGGGTCCGATCGCCCCCACCTCGCCTGCGGCCTGCTCGGGTGCCCAAAACCCTGGCGTGCCCTGGAGAGTCCCAGACTTGGTCAGGCGTTGGGTCTCACCCTCTCGCTCGAGGTCCTTCGCGAGACCGAAGTCCGTCAACAGGGGGGAGCCGTCGGCCGCGATCAAGACGGTGTCCGGCTTCAGATCACGATGCAGGATCCCCTCCGCGTGGGCAGCCTCGAGCCCTGCAGCGAGCTGCACGCCGAGCTCGATCGCGGCGATCGGCGTCAACGTGGTCCGCTTGACCAGCTCCTCGAGCGAGCCGCCCGGGTGGTAGTCCATGACCAGGAAGGGCATGCCCCGCTCCTCACCCGTCTCGACCAAGCGGAGGAGCCCACTTGCGCAGCCCGCGAGCAAGTGGCGAAGCTTTACGCCGAGCATCGCTTTGGCTTCTACCGAATCGAAACCGACACAGGCCAAGTGATTTGGCTCTGGCTCTTTAATGGAGAGAAGGGCATTGAGGCCGTGATCGGAGCTGAACCGGAGTCCGTGCTTCCCCTGATGACGGAGCTTCATAGGCGCGACGCGGAGCACAAGCGCGGCTCAGGCGACTTGATTCTGATCGGCAACCACGGACGCTCTCGGGTCGAAAAGGCGCCTGGGGAGTGGAGCGAGATCATTCTCGCCAACAACCTCCGCGACGAGATCCGGGAGACGGTCGAGGGCTTCTTCTCCGCCGGCGCGCTCTACCGTCGCCACGGAATTCCTCACCGACGCGGCATTCTCTTCGCGGGCCCGCCGGGAAACGGCAAGACCTCCCTCTTGCGCGCGATAGGCTCCACCGTGGGGCACCCCGTCGTCGTCGCCACCCTCGACAACCCCCACGAATGCCACAACGCGCGCAACGCCTTTCAAGAGGCCGCAGCTCTCGCGCCCAGCATTCTCTGCTTCGAGGACATTGACGCCCTGTTGGGCGAGGGGCCCGGCCTCTCGCAGTTTCTCAACCTGCTCGACGGTCTCGAGCCCCTCGAGGGCGTGTTGATCCTGGCCACCACGAACAGACCCGAGAAGATCGACGCAGCGATCGCGAAGCGACCCAGCCGCTTCGACCGTGTGTTCCTGATCCCCAACCCAATCCCGGCCCAACGCGAGGAATACCTGAAGGCGCTCCTGGCTGGAGACGCCCCGGCCGAGGAGGCGACGCGACTCGCCGCCCTGACCGAAGGCTACAGCATGGCCTTTCTCAAGGAGCTGACCCTTCAGGCGCGGCTCCGGGCCCTCGCTCGCGGCGAGGAGACCCTCAGCCGCGACGACCTCGACGTGGCCCTCAAGTCAACTCGGGAGCACCTCAAGCTGGCCTCGCGGGGTCTCGAAGATCGCGGGGAGGTCGGCTTCTCGGCGCCCTGACGCTCCACGGGTGGGCGCGAGGCCGACCTGCAACGGGACGTGATCAGGGACGGCGAACTACCCGAGCGCTCCGCGGAGGTCGCGGACGCCCTTGCGGGTCGCGTCCTTGAGCTGGGTCAAGTAGCGGGTAATGCTCTTCTTGAGCTCGGTCTGAACGGCGCTGCAGGAGTTGATCCGGTGACCCGCAGCCTCGCTGACGCTCTTCTCGACCGAAGGCATGGCCTCGTCCCAGGCGTCGAAGCGGAGCTGAATGTCGACCGCGAGGCTGTTGACCATGTCCCGGTTCGTTGAGGAGGGCTTGATCTCCAAGGTCCCCTTCAGGACGACCTCGATCACGTTGGGCCAGCCAAAGAGGACCTTGGCCTCGACGACCAGGCGGGCTTCGAACGCGAGTCGATTCCCTTGCCAGGTGGGCTTTCGGACGTTGACCTTGGTCCGCAGCCGGCGTCCGTCCTCGGACTCGCGCGGTACGCCTTGGGCCAGCTGCCCGACCGCGCCCGTGATTTGCTCGGCCAGCTGGTCGAGCATTGAGCGCACGTCTGCGATGCGGTAGACGCCGTCTTTCGCGGCGATCGTCTCGCGAACTCGCTCGTTGAACTGACAGGACACAACCCCTCCTCGAAGTGCCCCAAGGCTACCGAGAGCGACCGGCGAAGGCCAGGACAGGCAGGGCTCTCTGGCCCCTGGCCGGCCTGGCGGGGGAATCCTCGTCCGCAAAACGAGTAGGATCTCGCCCTGAACCCTTGCCCACCCTGAGGTTATCGGGCGCATGAGCGACCTGGCGTTGAACCCGGAACTCCCCACTCCAGAGTCCCCTCCTGAAGGGGACCCCGAGGGGGAGGCTTCAGACTCGAGCTCCGCAGAGGGTCTCGAGCGGCCGGTCATGATTCGGCTGATCCTGACGCTGGTGGGCGGGGTCCTCGTCCTCAACGGGGCGCTCGCGGGCGGGACCGGCGCCTACGCGACCTCGGAGACCGGCAACTCATTGACCGCCCTTGGCGGGAGCGGCGCCTTCGCCCTCGATCCGATCGCCGGCCTCTGCGCGATGCTGGGCGCCATGATCTTGGGCGCCCCGATCGTGATCCGGGCGGCGCGCAATCTGATCAACAACAAGCTCGAACTCGACGAGCTGATCGCGCTGGCCGTCGTCGCCGCGTTTGCGTTCGAGGACTACTTGACCGCCGGCGCCGTCGCGTTCTTTGCGCTCTTGGGCGAGCTCGTCGAGCGCCGGACCGCGCTGGGTGCCCGGGTCGCGATCGAGTCCCTGATCCGACTGACCCCCAGCCTCGCCAAGCGAATCACCGCCTCGGGAGCCGAGGAGGAAGTCGAAGCGACGGCGCTCGTGGCCGGGGACCGAATCCGGGTCCTGCCGGGCGAGAACCTCCCCGCCGACGGCACGATCGAGACCGGTCGCACGGCGCTCAACGAGGCCAGCATTACGGGTGAGTCGATCCCCGCCGAGAAGGGGCCCGACTCGGAGGTGTTCGCGGGCACGGTCAACTTGACCGGCGCGATCGAGGTCAAGGTGACCCGCGCGGGGCCCCAGACGACCCTCGGGCGGGTCAAGGAGCTGATCCTCCACGCCGAGCGGACGCGGCCGCCCGTCGCGCGTGTGATCGATCGCTACGTGACTTACTACCTGCCCGTGGTCCTCTTGATCGCGTTCATTATCCTGTTCCTGACCGAAGACAAGGGCCGCTTCGTCGCGGCCTTGGTCGTGGCTTGCCCGACCGCGCTCGTGCTCGCGACCCCGACCGCTATGGTCGCCGCGCTGAGCTGCGCCGCCCGGCTCGGGATCCTGGTCAAGGACGCCAAGGACCTCGAGGCCGCCAGCCGGCTGACCGCGGTCCTCTTCGACAAGACCGGGACGCTCACGACCGGCCTGCTCGCGGTGGTTCGTCTAAACCCCGCCGAAGGCCGCGACCCGAGCCAACTCCTCCGCCTCTCGGCAGGGCTCGCCTCACGCAGCAATCACCCTGCCTCCCGGGCCGTGGTGATCGTCGCCGCCGACGCTGGCCTCGACGGCGCCCAGCCAAGCGAGGTCACCGAGCTGGCGGGCCTCGGCTTGGAGGGCTCCCTCGACGGGCACAAGGTCCTCCTGGGCCGTCGGAGCCTGCTGGCTGAGCGCGACGTCCCCCTCCCCCCCGAACAAGACGGCGAGGAGGCGCTCTCGCGGCTTTACGTTGCGATCGACGGCGAGTTCGCGGGTGTGTTTGGGCTCGAAGATACGATCCGACCCGAGGCGGCGGAGGCCGTCAGGCGCCTCCGCGAGCACGGGATCCAGCGGATCTCGATCATGACCGGGGACCGCTGGCCGGTCGGTCGCAAAGTCGGCCGCGCGCTGGGCTGCGACGACGTGGCCGCCGAGTGCCTGCCTGCACAGAAGCTTGAGCTGGCCGAGGCTGCGCGC
>JAESQQ010000115.1 GCA_016765095.1 Planctomycetota bacterium
AACAAGAAGGCCGCCATAGCCAAGGCTACCAATGATCCCCGCACTAGCTCCCCCAGTTCTCGTCGCAGGACGTTTGCGGCGACCAGGCACCATGGCGGGCGCTCTCGGCTCGAACCAGGGGCTTCTTGAAGAAACTCTCGGCGTCTCGCTAAGTCCAATTTCCTACTGCCTGTTGGGCTCTCCGCAGACCTCGTTCCGTCCAGATCTGTCGGCCTCAGCGTCTCAGCGTGAAAGCGAGGCGACAACAACCCTGACACAGGGGCGGCGGAGCTAGACCGTCAGCGAGAGTCTTCGGCCAAGCCTGCCAGCAATCTTCGGCGTTTCTCGGACGACTCAAGATCGTAAGCTCCCGTTTAGTGGGGGTCAGGAGCTCTCTTCCGCGTAGGGCGAATCGCAGGGCTCGACGAACAGCCCTGATCGCGCCGCGAGGGCTGCGGACGCTGGGCAGGGGCGATCTGCAGCGAGGTAGAGGTAGAAGTCGTAACCAAAGTGAGCCCGGGTCGTCTCCGACTCGAGGCAGCACCATGCCAGCTCCCGCAAGAGCATTCGAGCCACCACTCCCAGCTCACTGAGGGAGATGGTCTGGCCCTCTCGAAGGGGCACGCACTCGATCGGGAGCCCGAACCCAACCATGGCGTCTAGCGCTTCGGCGGTGTCGCGGGACTCGAGGCCGACGACGCGAAGCAGTTGTCCGCCCGCCTCCTTGACGAAGCTCAGAATCGTGGCGACGTAGGCGTCCTCGGCGCGCGCATAGGCTTCTGCGGTCAGGGGGACCCCTGCATACACGCGGCCTATGTCCGAAATCGCTGTCCAGTCCTCGACCCGATACGCGCCGTCTGGGTCGCGCTTGGCGGGATCGTACTTCGTGACCCTCCAGGACGTCTCCAGGACTAGTCCCCGATCCGCTTGAGGTTCGCGTCGTAGGTTCCGCCGCGAGTCTCCTTGGCGTAGAGATTCTTCATCTTCTTCGCCATTTTCCAAACCCCACCGCTGTGAACGTCTGCGTCGGGCGAGATGAAGTTCTTGCCGTTCGTGAAGATCGGCTGCTTGTGGGAGAGCTGGCCGTCGACTTTCCTGTAACCCAGCTTCTTGGCTGCCGCCAGAGCCTGAGGCCCGGTCAATCTGCACTTGTTGTGGGCCCAAACGGCGGGGGCCGTCGCGCTAGCCGCGACGAAGTAGGTGTGCCAGCCCTCGACCTCGAAGTTGTAGTGGTCGGCGTCCTGGGCCCGGACCTCGTGGTTGACCACGAACAGGGTCTCGCCTGCGACGCCGCTCAGCTCGTCGCCGACTCGGAGGTCGGCGGCCGCGACCCAGCCCTGGCCTTGGACCCAGAAGGGGTGCTCAGTCGTGGCGCGGATCGTCGCGTCGGGATCTGCGTCTCCGCTGCTCCGATCTTGAGTGCGCCCGACGCGAATTCGAACGACGGTGTCGGTCTGGCCGCGGAACAAGCGCACGACTTGGCGCAGCCCTTGGGCGCCGGTGGAGTCGTCGCGGGCCACGACCCAGTCGCCTGGCTGGATCTCTTCGATCAGACGCCGGCCTGAGCCGGTCTCGATCCAAGTCCCAGCCAAGAAGCAGCCTGTGCTTGGCTTCTTGCCCTTGAGCGCGTCGTTGATTCCCCTCAGGTTCGGACCCTGTGGCCCGGGGGCGTTTCGGGCGGTGGCGACGGCGGCCCCCTTGGCGACGTCGGCGGCGTCGTCAACGACACGGGCGCCGGTCTTGCTAGCGTCGGCCGTCTTGTCGGCGACGCGTCCGATCGTGGGCAGGGCCGCCTTGCCTCGCTTAACGACCTGACGAGTTCCCTTCGCGATCGCGCCCGTGAGGGGTGTCGTCGCTTGACGGATCTTGGACGCCGCGCCGACGACCCCATTCCTGAGTGGAGTCGCGACCGCGTTCAGCACCTTGGCGCCTTTGCCAGCCAAGAGGAGCTTGTCGAGTCCCTTGGTCCCGACCACGGAGAGGGCGACCTGGCCGGCCCCGTAGCCGAACATTTCGCCCGCCCGCTGAGGGTCGTTGACGACGGCGTCGGTGAACTCGTCCCACTTCTTGCCGATCGTGGGCAAGAGCTGGTCGCGACTCTCCCAAGCCGCGGACGCTCCGTTCTTGACTCCCTCCCAGGCCTCGCCATAGGTGTCGTCGCGGACCATTTCGTAGCCGCCGACGGCCAGGTCCTTGAGGCCCGTGACCGTGTCGACCGCGACGTTCTTGAGCCCAACCGCCATTCCGTAGTTGAAGCGCGCTGAGTAGAGGAGCTCGCGGGCGACCGGAGTTCGCTCGGCCCAGCTGGCGGCGCTTGTCGCGGCCTGGGTCAGCGAGTCGCGGCCTCGGGAGACCGCGCTCGTCAGCCACTGCGGCCAGAGCCCATAGGGATCGTTGAACGAGGCGGGGTCGTTGGCCGCATAGGCGTAGAGGTTGAGCCCACCGCGGCGCCCAAAGGGGTCTGGGGTCGTGAACCGACCCAGCTCAGGGCTGTAGGTCCGGGCCCGGTAGTGGTAGAGGCCCGTGGCGCCTTCGCGCTGGCGGCTCGTGAACCGATACGGGTTGGCCTTGGCGGCGGGTCCGCTCGCAGCGAGCTGTTCACCAAACGCCGAGTAGCGGTAGCTGGCGGCGCGCTTGCCCTTCGCGTCGCTGAGCGCGGTCACGCTGCGGACTTGGTCGTAGTGGTAGAAGTAGTCCTTCCCACCGAGACGTCCCGACAAGACGTCGTCGACGCCCTCTCCGTAGACGTAGCTCGCGCGGACCTTGCCGCCGCGATACTCGCCGACGACGTCCGAGAGGTCGTTGAGGAAGTGCGTCGTCTGAGCGCCATCCTTCCGCCAGAGGCGGGTTCCGTCCGGTGCGTAGCCGTAGCTGACCTGGCGACCGTCGGGCAGGCTGGCCTTGGTCAAGTGACCGTCGAAGTCGAAGGCCAGGCTCGTCTTGCCCTTCGCGGTCTCGATCCCAGTCAGGGCACCGCTCGCGTCGTAGCTGAGGCGCCGCTCGCCCTGGCGAAGGAGGCGGTTGCCGGCGGCGATCTCGGTCTCGGTCCCATTGACCGAGGTTCGGTTGCCGGCCAAGTCGTAGCTGAAGCGCTGGGCGTGCTTGCCTGCACGCACCGCGATCACGCGACCTCGCGAGTCGCGCTTGAGTTCGCTCACGTTGCCGGCCTCGTCCTCGGTCCGCGCCACGCGACCGTGGCGGTCGTAGCTGTAGGCGCGGAGCGAGATCACCGTCGCGCCCCGGCGGGTCTCGATCCCCTCTAGGAGCCGGCCGGCGTAGCTGAACGAAGTCACGACACCGTTCGGGTAGCGGATCTTGGAGCGGCGCCCGCGCGCTTCGCGCTCGATCTTGATCGCGCCGCTGCGCTCGGGGGTCACGCTCTCGAGGCGCCCGAACGCGTCGAAGGAGTAGGCGACCTTGCCCCAAGGCAGAGTCAGCGAGGTCCGACGTCCCGAGGCGTCATAGCCATAGCGGATCGTCTTGCGGAGGCGAATGTTCGTGAGCGAGGCCAGGCGGCCAGCGCTGTCGTAGGAGAAGCGGAACCCGCCGTCAGGTCCTTCTTGGCCGAGGAGGCGACCGGCCGCGTTGTAGGACCAGGTGTCCTTGCCGCGGGGTGTGCGACGCCAGGCGATTCGGCCCGCGGTGTCGTAGCCGATCCGCAGCTCCTTGCCGGCCCGGACTTCACGCACGACTCGACCGAACTCGTCGAGCTCGATTCGGGTCGTGCCCGAGGTCGGGTCCTCCACGATTCGAGTCCGAGGCGTGTTCTTGTAGCGGACCGTCGTGCCGGCGCCGTCGGTGATTTCGCTCAGCTCGCCGCTCGCGTCGTAGGCGAAGCTGGCGACCAGGCCCAGCTCGTCGCGAACGGTGGTCAGATCACCTTGGAGGGTCCAGCGGTAGACCAGGGTCCGACCCAAGTCGTCGGTCCGGCGGAGCGGGCGACCGCGCCGGTCGTAGAGGGTCTCTTGGAGGAGGCCCGTCTCGTCGCGGAGGCTGACGAGGCGCCCGTTCCTGGCCTGGCTGGCGCGGGTCACGCTCCCGTCGGGCGAGTGAAGGGCGATCAGGCGGCCGTCGGCGCCTCGCTCGAGGCGGCTCGTCTTCCCGCCGAGCGAGCTCTCGACGAGGTAGCCGCGCTCGTCGTAGCGGAAGGTGCGGACCGTCCCGCGAGCGTCTCGCTCTTCGGTGACTCGGCCCTTGCCGTCGTAGCGGGTCTTGATCGTGCCGGTCGCGGGGTGGTGGCGCGAGACGAGTCGGCCTGCGCCGTCGTAGCCGAACCGGACCACGATCTCACCGGGGAGGGTGATCTCGCTCGGCTCCTCGTGATCGCCGTAGCGGAAGCGGGTCTTCCCGGCGGGGCTCTCGTAGGTCTTGAGCCGGCCGAGGCCGTCGTAGTCCCATAGCCAGTTCCGCGTGCCAAGGGTCCGCGAGGTCGGCCGATAGCGCTCGTCGAGAGTAATGACCTCCTTGCCTCCACTGGGCAGGGTGCGCACGATCCGTCGCCCGTCCGCGCTGCGCTCGAGTCGGACCCGTGTCTCCCCGCGGAGGACGGTCGCGATCCAGTTCCCTCTGAGGTCGGTGTCGTAGGCGAGGCGCGTCGGGCGGAGCCCCGCCCCGTAGATCTCGACGACCCGACCTGCGGCGTCGTAGCGAATCCGGGCTTGGCCACCCGCCAGGGAGTCGAGGCGCCCACGGGCGTCGTAGCCGTGCGTCGCGTAGACATGTCCGCGGGCGACGCGAGTCAGGGATCCGCCGGCCCAGTCGTAGCGAACGCGGATCCCCTCGGGTCCGAGCAGCTCGGCGATTCGACCGGCCTCGTTTCGGATCACCCGCAGCCGACCCCAGGCGCCGCTGATCGCGCTCAGGCTCCCCGCAGGCGTGTAGTGCCACCGGATCGCGACTCGGCCCCGGATCTTGCGTGCGCGGATTCGGCCTTCGAAGTCGAAGGCGAGGGCTTCGTAGGGCTTGTGGCCTCGCAGTACCCAGCCGCGACGGATCCGGCTGAGCGTCGCCAACCGGCCCTCGGTCGCGATCATGGCCCGCTCGTCGCCCTTGAACTGGAGCGGGTATCCGCGCGCGTCGACGTAGAGGGCCTGACCACGCTCGGCGTCGAGTTGGAGACGCAGCGAGAGGGGGCTCGCCCAGTCGGCCCCGAACTGGTTCGGCTGGCCGCCGGAGTTGGACCAGGTCCGAGTCACGTCGAAGCGGCTGGCGCCCTCGCCCAGGGTCAGGTCCGAGCGCTGGTAGCGGAGTCGACCGCTCAAGGGCTCGGCGTCGACACGCTCCAAATCTCGAAGATCGAGCGAGGTCGCTTGAGGGGGCTCGCCGTCAGCGCGCTCGGCGGCCCAGCTCGGAAGCGCCGTCGCCAGGATCAAGAGGGAGAGGATGAAGAGACGATCCATGCACGGTCTAGGCGCAAGGTGAGGGCCTCGGGCTAACTCCCATATTGGGGTGGGAGGCGTCTCCGCCTGGCGACGCCTTTCGTCTCACGGTGAAATGATTGTGCAACGATCGCCCGCCTGGAAAGCAAAGCGCTTAGGGCTTGTGGAGCGTCAAACCCCGCCAACGGAGCGAAATCGCCCAGCCGCAAGAGTCTGGCTCTCTATCGGCGCCGAGCGATCACGACGAGCGCTTCGAGTCCGATGGGGCGCCCCGCCCCGAGCGCCTCCTCGGCCAGGCGCTCGAGGGCGCTGGAGAGCGAGGCGCGGAGCTCGCCGGGTTGGTCGGCGAGAGTCTCCTCCCAGCGTGGCGTCGAGAGGGTCACCTCCGCGAACTCGGTGCCCGAGAGCACCGGGCGGATCATGGGCGAATACCAAGTCAGGACTTGCTCGAAGCCGTGGTCCGCAATGCGTGCTCGGAGGACTTCCCGGTCGCCAAGGTGGAAGTTGCTTCGCTTGCCAGCCGGGAGATCGAGTCCGACTTCTTCGGCGGCGAGGGGCGGGATCGTGAACATCAGGCTCCCCTCTGGTCGACCCCACACGCTCCAGGCGGCGAGCCCGCCAGGCTTGAGGACCCTGGCCGCTTCCCGGAGCGCCGCGTCGGCGTCTGGGACAAGCATTAGGTTCAGGTTGCAGAGGAAGCGATCGAAGCTAGCGTCGGGAAAGTCGAGGGCGCAAGCGTCAGCCTCTCGAACCTCAGCCCCCTCTGACAGCTTCGCGCGCGCCCGACGAACCATTTCGGGAGAGAGATCGGTCACGACGTGACGCGCCCCCGCAGGCAGGAGCGCGGCTGCGACTCGGGCGGCAGCGCCAGCGCCCGCTCCCACCTCGAGCAGCGCGCTGGCCTCGCCGAGGTGTAGCTGCGCGATCAGCTCACGGGCGAGGAGGACCGTCGTCGACTCCATTCGCTCCTCGAACAGCGGCGCGAATTGGTCCCAGTGGGCGCGGAGTTCGTCGGCGCTCGGAATGTTCGGCTCGCTCATGGCGCCTCGTGAGTGTCGCGGGAGACTGGCGGCTCGGTCAGAGCGCGCCTGGCTACTGGCTGGACCCGGAAAGACCGGTACAGGTGAATGTAGGGGCGGGGTTTACCCCCGCCCGCAGGAGGGGGTAAA
>JAESQQ010000116.1 GCA_016765095.1 Planctomycetota bacterium
CGCGACCCGTAGGGTGCGGGGTTTACCCCCGCCCGCCGTTACAGCTCCCCGCCCGCCGCCGGTGCCGGAAGGACATAATGTCGATCTCCCCGAGCGGCACGCGCTGCTGCACAAGGGTCTCCCGGGCATGGGCCCCGCGGAGAGTTGCACGGCGGGCTTCGGACCACCTCCGTCCCTTTCGAACAGAGCCTTCCAATCAGTCGATCTGTCGCTTGAACAGCTCCTCGAGAACACTCGTCGCGTAGCACCCCTTGGGGAGCTCGAACCCGATCCGAAGGTGCTCCCCTTCGCGCTCGACGAGCACGCCGCCGAGCGGAATTCGAAGCGGGCGGCGGGACCCCAGCGGCGGGCGACCGAGGCCGGCCTCCCCCCAAAGCGTGGGTCCGAAATCGTGCTCGGCGAGAATGCTCTCCTCGAGCGCGAGCGCGACGCTGCCCTCGCTGGGCCTCAGGAGCTTCTTCCCAAAGAGTGGGCCGGACGGGCTGATCTCGAAGGACGCGCAGCGCGGCGCCTCGGCCGCTGCGTCAACGACGACGAAGCTGGCGCCGTTGCGGTGGATCGTGGCGATCTCGCCGACCTCGAGCACGCCCGTCGTCTCAAGGCGCGCCGCGAGGTAGGCGTTGAAGAGCTGGCTCTGGAAGGCGTTGACGTAGAGATCGCGTTGGCGGCGAGGGATCGCGCGAGCGGCTTCGGCTTGCGTCTTGCCCTTGGCCAAGTGCCGGCAGAGGGCGCGCTCGGCCGCGCAGCTCGGAGGGTAGGCCTGGCCAGCCTCCACGTAGTCAGCCGCCTTGACGGCCTCTCGCGCGCGCAGGACGCGCCGGTGGTCAAGCACGCTGCCTGGCGGTCCGAGCAAGACCAACTCGACGAGGCGCTCGTGGTCTCCCCGCAAGACCGCCTCTCCGCAGAGGTGCGTGCTCCGCTCCCAACCAAAGCGCTGGAGTCCAAACCCGTTGGGGACCCCACGCTCGGCGAGCCGCTTGAGGGTCGCGAGCGCGCTCGCCTCGTGCTCGGCGGCCCCCCGCAGGAGGAGCCGGAAGCGGTTCCCGCGGAGGTGACCCGTGCGGAGCTTGTTGGTGTGGAGCTTCGCCTCGAGGACGGTGATCTGATCCCCCCCGGCACGCTCGGCGTCCGCGACGGACTTCTTGTGGACTGAGATCCACTGGCGCGTGATCGCCTTGGCGTCCTTGAGGCCAGCCGTCCCGATCCCGCGCTGGGAGGCGTTGAGGCGCTTGGCGATCAGGCGCACGGCCTCGTGGGTCGGGATCCCGCGCTTCTCGATCCACAGGTAGAGGTGCTCGCCCTCGCCGCAGGGCTCGTAGAGCGGGATCTCCTCGACCACGAAGTCCTCGGGCTGCTCACGCACCCCGCCCTCGATCGGAGCCAAGTCGGCCGTCAGGTAGCCGCGTTGGAGTTCTGGCGGAATCGGCGCTTGGGGCCGCTTGGTCGGCTCGACCTCGGCCGGGTCCTCCGCGGGGTCCTCCGCAGACGTCTGTGAATCGCTCACGAGGACCTCGGGGCCCCGAGGGCCTCGCTGTCGAGCACGATCGTGACCGGCCCCGAATTGAGGAGCGAGACCTGCATGTCGGCACCGAATCGGCCCGTCTCGACCTGGAGGCCTTGGTCGCGGAGGAGCGTGCAGAACTTCTCGTAGCGAGTGTCAGCCTCAGCGGGGGGCGCCGCGTCGGTGAAGCTCGGTCGACGCCCCTTGCGGCAGTCCGCGAGGAGCGTGAACTGGCTCACGACGAGCACCGCGCCGCCGATATCGACCACCGAGAGATTCATTTTCCCACCGTCGTCACGAAAGATCCGCAGCCCAGCTGCCTTGCGCGCCAAGAGCTCCTCGGCGCCGGGAGGGTCGCCCGCAGCGACGCCCAGCAAGATCAGGAGCCCTCGCCCGATCTCGCCGATCCGCTCGCCCGCGACTTCGACTGCCGCGTGACTGACCCGCTGGAGGATCGCCTTCAAGATTCGGCTATCGCGAGGAGCGCTTGCTCGAGGTCTGCGCGCAAGTCGCTCAGCTCCTCGCACCCGACCGAGAGGCGAATCAAGCCGTCGGCGAGGCCCGCCGCGCGCCGGACCTCGGGCTCGACCGAAGCGTGGGTCATGGTTGCCGGCTGCTCGATCAAGCTCTCGACGCCGCCCAGGCTCTCGGCGAGTTGGAAGAGCTTGGTCTTCATGCAGAGCTGACGACCCCCCTCGACGCCGCCCTTGAGCTCGAAGCTGACCATTCCGCCAAACGCGCTCATTTGTCGCGCCGCGACGTCGTGGTGGGCGTGGCCTTCGAGCCCTGGGTAGTGGACCTTCTCGACCTGCGGGTGGGCCTGGAGGAAGTCCGCGATCGCCGACGCGTTCTGGCAGTGGCGAGCCATGCGGAGGTGAAGGGTCTTGATCCCGCGGAGGGTCAGGAAGCAATCCCAGGGACCCGGGACGGCCCCGACGCAGTTTTGAATGAAGCAAAGCCGCTCGTGGAGGTCGGCGTCGCGCACGATCACCGAGCCGCCCACGACGTCTGAGTGACCGCCGATGTACTTGGTGGTCGAGTGCACGACGAAAGTCGCGCCCAGGTCGAGCGGACGCTGGATATAGGGCGTCGCGAAGGTGTTGTCGACGGTCAGCCAGCAGCCGGCGTCGCGAGCGACCTCGGCCAGGGCGCTAACATCGCTGATCTTGAGGAGCGGGTTGGTCGGCGTCTCGCACCAGATCAACTTCGTCTCGGGGGTCAGCGCCTCCTTGACCGCCGCCGCGTCGCTCGTGTCGACGAACGTGAACCGGAGCCCTTGGCGGGCCAGGACCTTGGTGAACAAGCGGTAGGTCCCGCCGTAGAGATCGTCGCCCGCGATCACGTGGTCGCCCGAGTCGAGGAGTCTCACGATCCCGTCGATCGCGGCCATGCCCGAGGCGAAGGACACGGCCGGGATCTCCGAGCCCTCCAAGGTCGCCAAGGCCACCTGGAGCGCGTCGCGGGTCGGGTTCCCCGTCCGGCTGTATTCGTGGACCTTGGCCACGGCGGGCTCAGGCTGGACGTAAGTCGAGGTCTGGAAAACCGGCGTCATGATCGCGCCGGTGATCGGCTCGGGCTCCGTGCCGCCGTGAACGGCCTGGGTACCGAAGCCCAACTTGCTGAGGTCTTTCATGAGGGTCCCTCCAGGGAGGCGCGGATTCTACGGGAGGGGAGACAGACCCCCCAGGGGTAGCAACGAGAACCGCGCAGAGACTCGATCGCGAGCCTCCCACCCCTGGGCCAAGGCCAACGCCGAGCGTATCGTGCCGGCATGAACGACACCCCAGATCCTGAGGAGCTCCTGGAGAGGGCAGAGCTGCTCGAGCACGGTCCCGAACAAGTCGCGCTGATCGAAGAGGCGATCAAGCTCGCAGACCTTCGCCAGGACGAGGGGCTGGGCTTCGACGCCCGAGTCGCCCTGATCGAGGCGGGGACTTTCGCCGGCTACCCCGAGCGAGTCCTGGTCGCGTTCTCCTGGTGCCTGGCCCGCTGCGACAAGGACGCCGAGCGCTACGACGAGCGCTCGCTCCTCTGGCAGTACAAGTGGGTCGCGCTCCACCTCCCCAACTTCCCCCAGGTCCCCCGGGCCCGGATCGAAGGGGTGTTCTCCGACATGGAGGACCGCTATCGGCGCTCGGGTCGCAACCTCCGCCCGGTCCACAAGCTGCGCTGGATCATGCACCGCGACATGGGCGAACGAGAGGAGGCGCTCAAGGCGTGGCGCGCTGGGCGTCGCCTCCAGCGCGACCGCGGCTCGGACTGCGCCGCCTGCGAGCGCAATGACGAGGTCCGCTACCTGCTCTACATGGACAAGCCCAAGCAGGCGCTCGCGACCGCGCTCCCGCTCCTGACCCGGCTCGAGAGCTGCGCTACGGTCCCCGAGGTGACCTACGGAACCGTGCTCACGCCCCTCCTACGCCTCGGGCGACCCGAGGAAGCAGACCGCTGGCACCGCCTCGGCGTCGAGCGAATCCGACGCCAACTGACCTACGTCGGGAGCCTCGGCGACCACCTC
>JAESQQ010000117.1 GCA_016765095.1 Planctomycetota bacterium
CCGCCGTCTCGCCCGTGCGCCCGAGCGCGCGGGCGGCGCCCGTCGCCACGACGATCGACTCGTCGTCGAGCAGCTTCGCGAGCTCTTGAAGCTCCCGCGTCGCGAGTCCCGTCCGGAGCTTCGCGAACGCCTCCTCTTGTCGCTTGACCTCCAACAACGCATTCAGCGCCCGCCGAGCATTGCCCCGGACACGCTGGCTAGGATCTCGCAGACACTCTTCGACGAAGTCGAGGGCGCCTGGGTAGCGGGTCTCTACGATTTTCTTAAGCAAATCGACCGCCCACTCCTCGGAGCCGTCAACGGTCACAAGGTCGCCAAGCGCGCTCGTGGGCAGCGAGCCTCCGACTCGACCGAGCAGCCAATAGACGACGTAGCGATCGAGCTTCGCGGCCTTGAGAAAGGCTCGCTCTTCCCGGAAGAGCTTGAGGCCTCTGGGGTGGTGGCCCACGATCACAGCCAAGAGTCTTTGCAAAACCGGGGCCGGAAAGTCTGCCAGCTCGCCTTGACCCTGTTTCCACTGCTTCGCCCGGGCGATCGTCTCGCGGGCCACCGCCAGACTGCGCTTGGGGAACTTGGCCGTTGCCTGCTTCCACTCCGTCTCCAGCCGATCCAGCTTGTTGGTGTGATGGCCGTAAGCCGCCGGCCAGACCCTGGGGAGGGCGTCCAGAGCGAATTCAGGGCTCACGCTGGGGGCGCGCTCGAAGATCGATTGGGCGGAGGCCGGCGAGAGGGAGGACACGTTCGCGACCGCGCTCTTGGCGGTCTCGAGCCAGGCTTCGTTGTCGCGGATCGAGTGCAGCAGTAGCTCCGCGTTGGCGACTCGGGTCGCCGGCTCGAGTCGAGCGACGAGGCTGCGCTCGAAGGCAGCGCGGCCCGCCTTTCCGAGCGTCTTGCTGCAGCCAAGCGCGAAGTGCACGGCGCGCTTTCGCTGGGAAGGGTGAGCGCTTTGAACCCAACCCAGGATCGTGGATGGGCTCAGGGAGGCGTGATCTCGGATTGCCGTGTACGGGATTTCTCTCGCCCGGAGCTTCGAGTCGGCCGGGGACTGTAGGAAGGCGCCATACGAGGCGCAGGTTCCGGCCCCGAATCCGAAGGGCAGAATCGGGTGGATCTTTGCGAGGGCGGCTTCGACCTCTGGTGTCGGGTGATCGCTAAAGGCAAAGAGGCTCGCCTGCCAGAGCCGAAGCAAGGTCTCTTGGGTCCGGGCGCGTCCAAAGCGCCGGAGCGTGAGCTCGATGAGAGCGAGCACCTCGACGTCGGTCGCCCGGGTGCGCGGGGAGAGGGAGCCAAACAGATACCCGAGGTTTGTGCTCCAGTGGGCGATCTCACCGGTTCGGCGAGGATCGGCTTCCAACCAACGCCGGTGTTCCTTGAGGAGCTTTGGATCTCGACCCAGCGACTGGTAGGCCACGGGCACCCAATAGGCTGGCCGAATCCAGGAAGGGGTCTTGGCCAGCGCACGCTCTAGGGTCACGCGACCAGCCAGGTTGCGGAGCGTATCGGTGAGGCGTTTCGAGCCGGCGTTGTCAGGTTTGGCCTGATAGATCAGCGTCTCGACGCGCCTCGCGAGCGAGGTGGGGACGGACCTAGACGACAAGAACCGGTTGAGGAAGCGGAGGTCTTGGAAGTCGATCTCTCCGCGCTCGGCAGCGCCGATCAGGGCTTCGACGCCGGGGAACTCCAAGGGGGTCAGCGCTCCCGACATGACGATGGTCTCGCTTTGGCTCCAGCGCTCGTCGAGCAACTTCGCGACTTGAGGGCGAATCGAGGTCGGCGTGTCGGGATCGCTGAGGACCGCGGCGAGGTCTGGAAGATCCAATCGGCGTCGGGCGGTAGCGGACCCAGCCTGGGTCGCTTCCCGAAGGGCCTTTCGCAGCGGAGCGGGGTAGTCTTCCTTGGGCCTGTCCTTCTGGGGTCCCTCGGCGTAACGGACAAGCGATTTGGCCGCCGCGTCGCGAACCTGGACGAGGGGATCTCTGAGGGCTCGAATCCGGTGTGCGTCGTGACGCTTCGTTCGTGAGAGTAGGCGAGCCGCGATGATACGCAGGACCGGGTCCCGAGTCGCGAGGATCTGAGTCAGCGCACGATCCGCGGCGGGAGTCGTGAGTTGGGCGAGCAGGTTCACCGCGTCTGCCGGCGCGAGGGTGTAGCGCTTTCCGTCTGGGCTGAATACGTAGCCCGAGCGAATCGCGCTCAGGAGAACGGGGACCAAGCGGTCGCCGTAGAGCAGAGTCGCTGGGTTCTGGAGGGTGGCGTAGGCGGTCAAAGGGAGGCCAGCTCTGGCGGCGCTCTGCTGGCCAAGCTTGAGTTGGCAGCGGGCGACCCCGGCTGCTGCCTCCTTGGTCAAGCTGAGGTCCTTGGCGCGAGTCGCTGCGAGCTCGGCCTGGCGAAACAAGTCGAGCCCACGCTGGTAGTCGCGCTCGTGGTTCTCCTCAAAGGCGGCCTGCTCGATCAGCACGCGGGCAGCACCTCGGGCTTCCGCGCCTTGGGCTGGCGTCGTCGGCTCCTCTTGCGCGATCGCGGGCGATCCGCTCAGAAAGAGCAGGGTCAACAGAGTGGGTAGGTGGCGAGTCATGTGTGGGTCCCTCCTTGGGTTCAGGCCAAGAAGGTAGGAGAGGAGCAGTTTGCAGTTGTTCAGGCCAAATTTGCGAGATGTAAAAGAATGTGTCGGGGGGGAGCGAGTCGAGCTGCTCACCCGTCCATTCGAGCTCGGGCCACAGCCAGGCTGGGGCCGAGGGACTCTGCCCAGCCTGGCGCGCGCTTGGCCAGATCGTCGAGCTTGAGCGCTAGAGCAGCGCCGAGGTCGACTCCGTAGAGGTTGGCGAGCTCCGCCACACAGACGACTACGTCGCAGAGCTCCGCCGCGATCGCCTCTTCGCTGACCTGTTGCCCATAGACCTCGCGCTCGAGGATCAGCTTGGTGACTTCGCCGCACTCCTCGCTGAGGGCGAGTCCGGCTCCGACCCTCGGGTGGGTGATCGGACCGAGGACCTCGGCGACGCGCGCTTGGACGGCTTGAATCGTGGTGTCCACAGGACCTCCTCGAGGGTGAGCGGCGAGTCTCGCCGAGGCCCCGGGGCGGGACCAGCCCTGACGACGCTCCCGGGTGGATCCGGTAGGCTCAAGTCGCCATGAACCTACGCCTGTCCCTCCTCATCGCACTTGTCCCCTTCCTCGCGCTCGCCACCGCAGACGAGAAGAAGGGTGGATTGCCGACCCCCGATCCAAAGGCCAAGGCGCGCTTGAGTGTGGCCTGGAACCCGCCCAAGGAGTGGAAGTCCTTAGCGACTCGCGAGGGAGAGTTTGCTGCCTATCGCCTCGCGCGGAAGGTCAAGACGAAGGTCAAGTCGAAGGCCAAGCCGACGCTCGAGCACGGGCCACGGCTCGTGATTCACTACTTGGGCAAAGCGACCCCTCGCCGAGCGCTGAAGCAGCGCCAGGCGGCGTGGGCACGCCGCTTCCTAAGCCCAGAGCGGAGACGCCTCGGCCCTGAGGCCGCCAAGACACGGACTCCAAAGAAAGTCGCCAAGGGACTCGTGATCCACGTCGTTAGGGTCCGCGGTGACTACGCGGCGGTCCTCGCTCCAGGTCAGGAGCCGGGCGCTCCTCAGCGGAGCTGGCTCGGGGTCTACGGGCACGTCGTCGCCGCAGACGGGGTGTGGGTCGTGGTCCTGCTCGGATCCGCCAAGGAGATCGAGCCCTGGATCCCCGAGCTCGACGCGCTCCTGGCCGGGGCCAAGGCGGCGAGCGTCCTGTTTCGACCGGACCCGCGCGAGTCCGCAGGGAAGCGCCCCGCGTCTCGGCCTGCCCCGCGCCGAAGCAAAGACGGGGAGCCGGCAGACGACCGCTGAGGCTGAACCTGCTGTTGGCTCTGGACTCCGGCTGGGCACAGGCGACGGGATCCTTTACGGGCTCGTGATCGCCTGCGTGTTGCTAGGCCTGGCGGGACAACCGCTCTGGGCGGCCTTCGACTCGCGGATCGTGGTCTGGGCCACCTGGCACGACGCGCTCCTCCACGACGAGCCGATCGATCCTTGGGGGAACGCGTTTGTCGAGGTCGAGGGGGAGCTTTGCTCGGTGGGTCCGAACGGGGCGCTCGGGGACGGCGACGACGTGATCGTGCCGCGGGTCCCACCGGGCGACCTGGTGCCCTATCGCATGTTGGGCTGGCTGCCTTGGATTCTCGCGATCACCCTAGCGTTGGGGTGGGAGGCCTGGCGCTGGCTGCGCCGTCCGCGCGGGGGGCTGCGGAACGAACTTCCGGTCGCGCTCGTGGCGGGGGGAGTCAGCGGGATCGCGGCGGCCTGCGGGCTCTCGGTGCTCGCCTCCCGCGAGCGGGCGGTCCTCCGCTTTCTGGGGGACGTCGCGGGCGGGCTCGTGATCTCGCCGCTCCTGGCCTTTGGCGGGAGCGTGGGGCTCGCAGTCGCGCTGGCCTTTCTCGCCACGCGGTTGCGTGGGGGGCCGGAGCCAAATGCTCCCCACGGCGAGGTTGAGGGAGAGCGCCGGGCCGGCCAAGATGCGTAACGTGAGCCCACCTGCGGAGATCTCCTGACGTCCAGCGGCCCGTTTGTCTCTTTCACTCCGGCACCCGTGCCCGTTCGTGCTCGTGTTCGTGAGGCCGTGAACACAAAGGCTGACGTGGTTCAGCCTAAGAAGACAGGCCGTCTATCTCCCCGGGACAGGCGTCGGGCGGGGGTAAACCCCGCTCCCTACAGATCGCGTTGGGGCCCCTCGAGGCTGGGCGGTTCACAACACGCTCCGGTAGGGGCGGGGTTTACCCCCGCCCGCAGCCCAGGCCACACCGATCGGCCCCTCGGGGGCCTCCCAGGCACCTGTTGTCGACTTGAGCGGTCCGAAGAGGCCTCGCGTTGGCAGAGTGGGCAGCACTCATGAGCGAGACACCGCTAGCGTCAGCTCCACGCGCAGCCCCACCTAGCCCCTCGCGCCCCGCGCGCCTCGCCCGCCGGCTCGCGTGGCTCCTCGGGCTCGGAGCGCTCGCCCTCGGACTCGGTTGGCAACACCCGCTGACGCGTCACCGCCTCCTCCTCGTCTGGACGAGCGTCGAGCGCAGGCTCTCGAGCACGCCGGGGGCGCCCGCAG
>JAESQQ010000010.1 GCA_016765095.1 Planctomycetota bacterium
CCGCTCATTGGGCCCGCAGGATAGGCCCCGCTCATGGGACCCGCGGGGTAGGCCCCGCTCATCGGGCCGGCGAAGCTCCCGCTGGGGGGGGCGCCGGCGAAGCTCCCGCTCCCCTGCCCGAAGGCCGTTTGGGGAGCTTGGGGGAAGTGAGACTGCTGCTGAGGCTGGACTGGGAACTGCCCGGAACCGCCAGCGGGGAAGTGCCCGGTCCCTGCGCCAGCGGGAAAGTGCCCGGTCCCCGCGCCAGCGGGAAAGTGCCCCGTCCCCGCGCCAGCGGGAAACTGCCCGGTCCCCGCGCCAGCGGGAAACTGCCCCGTCCCTGCGCCAGCGGGAAAGTGCCCCGTCCCCGCGCCAGCGGGAAACTGCCCGGTCCCAGCCGGCGGGAACTGTCCCGACCCGACGCCGTTGAAGTGCCCCGAGCCGGGGACGACGCCTGGATGTCGACCTGAGCCTGGAGCGGGGAAGCGCCCCGATGGGGACTGTTGGGCAGGAAAACGTCCGCTGCCTCCGTTCAGCCCGTGAGCTTGAGGGCTCCCGCAGCGGGGGCACGCCCCCGCGCCGTTGTTGGTCAGGAAGGGCATGTTGCAGCCCCCGCACACGCGGCCACGGCCCTCGACTTGGGTCCGCAGCACACCAAAACGATTGGGGTCGAGCCAACGCTTTTGAACCAAGAGCTGCGCGAGGGTGCAGTCTTGCCCTTGGCGAAGACGCTGGTCTCGTTCCAGCAGCAACTGCTGGAGATGGCCTTGTTCGACCACTCGCTGTTCTAGGAGGAGTTGCCCCCAGAGTTGCTCGCGAACGCTGTCCATAAACGGACACCTCAATCCAACCAGCAGTATGGCGGGGGCAGGTCAGCCTCACAAGGCGAGCACCGACCTCCAGATCGATGTTGCCGCACTGCGTCAAATGGAGGCCGGACGCCTGCTCAGCGCCCCTGAGCCGACGCCGCGAACAGGCCTCGCTTCTCGAGGCGAGCCTCCGCCTCCTGAGCACGGTAGGCCGGGCCGCTCGCGAGCGCCAAACCGGCGGCCACGACGGCGGCGTTGAGGTCGATTCGGCCGTCGACCAAGACGACCGAGAGGCTCCCGTTCGGCGCCCGAGCCCCTCGTGGCCTCGCGTAGCGGAGCTTGAACTTCTTGCCTCGAACCCGCTGGAAGAGGAACTCCCGGCTCTTGCGCCAGGCCTCCTCGCTCTTGACGCTCGCCGCTCCGAAGGCTGCTGCCTGGCGAACACGCCGGTTGGGGTCTTCGACGTAGCCCTCGGGGCGCAAGGGCGCGTCGACCCCGGCTAGGGTCAGCCGCTCGAGCTCTCCTCGGATGCGCCCCAAGACCAAGTCCCCCGATCCAACGCTGAGGATCTCCACCTCCGCCCCCGCAGCCGGCGCCGCGGTCTGTCCCTCGTGCGGGATCAGAAGTTCCTTGGCGTGGGGATCGAACTCGCGCGCCGCAGGCTCTTTGGCCCCACGCTTGAGGTCTTCGAGCGCCTGCTCCAAGAGGGTGATCCGCGCGTGAAGGACCGCGACCTCCGGACGCTCCTCCGGGACTGCGCTCGGGGGCAGGACCTCCGTGGCCTGGTCTCTGGTGGCCTCGAGGTCTGCGAGCTTGTCGCGTAGCGAGCGGAGCTCGACCCGCTGCTCGACGACCCGAGCCTCGAGGGAGTCCAAGCGCTGAGCGACGCAACCCGAGAGCAACGCGAGGATCGCGACGGCCAGCAGGCACGAGTCAGCGCGGCCTAGCCCCCCAGGCCCAGGGATCGAGCCCGACCGGCTCACCCGCGCCGAACGATAAAGTCACCCAAGGCCAGCGCGTCGATCTTCGCGGCCGCGAAGCAATCGATCGCGTCGATCGGGGTGCAGACGATCGGCTCGTTCTCGTTGAAGCTCGTGTTGAGGACCATTGGCACGCCGGTCCTCTCGTAGAAGGCCGCGATCAGGCGGTGGAAGTCAGGGCTGTATTCGGCCGAGACTGTCTGGAAGCGGCACGTGCCGTTGGCGTGTACGACCGCCGCGAGGTCCGCGCGCTTCTCCTCGAAGACCGGGACCGCGAAGGTCATAAACAGCGACTCCTGATCGGTCGCGAAATACTCTGCTTGGTGCTCGGCGAGGACCGAGGCCGCGAAGGGCCGAAAGGCCTCGCGAAACTTGACCCGAGTGTTCAGGATCTCGCGCATGTCCGCGCGGCGAGGGTCAGCCAGGATCGAGCGCCCGCCGAGCGCACGCGGGCCGAACTCCAGCCGCCCACGGCACCAGCCGACGACCTTGCCAGCCTCGATCAGCTCAGCGACCTCGGCGTGCACGTTGGCGCTCCGTGAGTAGCGGAAGCCGCTCCCCTCGAGCGCCCGCTCGATCTCCTCGGGTCCGAGGCCTGGACCGAGCTGGGCGTTGGTCCAACGCAGGGGGGGTGCCTCGGGCTGGATCGTCCGCGAGACGGCGAGGGCGGCTCCGACGGCGGTCCCGCTGTCGTTGGGGGCCGGCGGAACGTAGATATTCTCGAACAGGCCCGACTCCCGCAGTCTGTGGTTGGCGACGCAGTTCAGCGCGACTCCCCCCGCCAAGCAGAGGTTCGGGACGTCCGGGACCAGGGTCCTGAGTCGTCCAAGGACGTGCAGGAGCGCCTCCTCTAGGACGGCTTGGACCGACGCCGCCAGATCGCGATCCCGGACCGTGAGCTCGGCGTAGCGGTGCCGCGGCCTCCCGAAGACCTCGATCATGCGCTCGCTGAACAGGTCCTCCATGTAGGGGACGCGGTCCTCCCAGATCATGTCGACCCCATAGACAGGGTGGGTGAAGTAGCTCGGGTCTAGCTCGAACAACCCGTTCTCCTGAAGCAGAACGACCTGGCGGAAGCGATCCGCGTAGACCGGTTCGCCCAGGGCCGCGAGCCCCATCACCTTGCCCTCGTCGCCGTAGCGGTTGAAGCCGAGGAACTGGGTGACCATCGTGTAGAGGATCCCGAGCGAGTGGGGGAACCGAACCTGGTCGAGAACCTCGACGTCGCCCCCCGTCCCCCGCGCGAGCATCGTGGAGCAGAAGTCACCGAACCCGTCCACCGAGAGCAACGCGGCGTCCTCAAAGCCCGACGTAGGGTAAGCCGAGTAGACGTGCGCGACGTGGTGCGGCACCTCCTCGAGGCGAGGGATCTCGTCCTTCGGGTAGCCAAACTCACGAGCCAGGAGTGCACGAACGTCGCGAAATCGAGCCACGGCGTCGAGCCGTTTCTGAATCTGGCGCGAGTAGTTCGGGCGCCCCGAGAGGATCTGGAGGATCTCCTCTTGGACGTGCTCGATCGGCTTCATTCCAACCGCGATCGCATCGAGGTCGCGGAGGTCGATCCCGGCGTGGCCCAGGCAAAAGTGGATCGACTCGAGCGGGAACCCCGCCGAGTGCTTGATCCGGTTGAAGCGCTCCTCTTCAACAGCAGCCGTGATCCGGCCGTCCTGAATGAGGGCCGCAGCGGCGTCGGCGTGATAACAATTCAGCCCCAAGATCGTGGCCACGAACGCCCTCCTCTCACCAAGCGCGGTTCTAGCCTGGATTCCCAGCCGAAGCCAGCCAGAGGCTGGCGGCGTCTTCGGAACCCCCTTATTGGGGGCACTAAGAGGGAGAACACGGGACATCAACGGGGAAGGGTGTGTCTCCCAGCCAGATGGCGAATTGAGGGCTGGCCGGTGCTGGGCCGGGAAAGAGGGTTGCCTGCCATGGACCGTGAAACGCCAGGGGCTGGGCTTAGGCTTCGCCCATGTCAAATCCAAATCC
>JAESQQ010000118.1 GCA_016765095.1 Planctomycetota bacterium
CTACGGATCGGAACACGCTCTAGCACCCTACGGGTCGCAACACGCTTTTGTAGGGGCGGGGTTTACCCCCGCCCGCCCGAGGTCGCGCCGAATGCCTCTCTCTGGAGCCCGCTTCGGCGCCTACTTGCGGGAGAGGATTCGGTAGAGAGTCGAGCGCTGGATCCCGAGCTGTCGGGCAGCCTGGGCCTTGTTGCCTTGGCACGCTTCGAGGGCCTCTTGGACCATGCGCTGCTCCATATCGGCCATGGTTCCCTGACCGCTCGGCTTGCGCGGGTCGCGGACTTCGCTCGGGAGGTCGCGGCGGGTGACTTTCTTCTTGAGCCCGCAGAGGCGGCGGGCGAGGCCCTCGAGCTCGAGGACGTTTCCAGGCCAGCTGTGATCGACGAGGAGCTGGAGGGCGTTTGGCGTCAGCTTGAGCGGGGACCCCTCGGACTCGCCTGTGTGCGAGAGGAGGAGCGCGACGTCTTCGCGACGTTCGCGGAGGGGCGGGACTTCGATCTGGAACACGGCCAGGCGAAAGTAGAGGTCCTCACGGATTCGAGTGTGCAGGTCGGGCGAGCCGGTGGTCACCAAGCGCACCCGTGAGTCGGGCGCGAGCTCTCGCCGGAGCTCGGTCACGAGGGTCGCCTGGAGCTCAGGCGAGGCGTCCTCGATCCCGTCTAGGACGAGTATTCCGCCGAGCGGGGCGTTGAGGCTCGCCAAGAGCTGGGCGGAGTCGAGCGAGGCGCAGGCGTGCGTGACGAGGGGCCCAGGCTCGAGGGCGAGGCGGTGCAGTTCGCGCGCCACGCTGCTCTTTCCGCTCCCGGTCTCGCCCGTGACGAGGAGCGGGTCGTTCGAGCGCGCGCTCCGCTCGATCTCCTCGAACAGCCGCTGGGCAGCCGCAGACTGTCCAATCAGGGAGCCGAAGCGCTCGCCCCCCCCGCCTTCCAAGGAGCGGTAGCCGCTGAGAAGGCGTTGGCTGCGTTCGTCTGCCTCCTGCCGTTCCGCCAGGGCGTGCTCGGCTCGCGCGAGCTCCTCCTGGGCTTTGACTCGCTCTCCTGCGAGCTCAGCCATTTCGATCGTGAGCGCAGCCTGGTCGGCGAAGAGCTTCAAGGGGCCCAGGTCTTCGTGCAGAAAGGGGTCCTTGAGGAAGCGGTGATCGAGGTAGATCGCGCCCACGATCTCGCCGCGGAGGCGCATGGGCACGCAGAGGATCGCGAGGACTCGCTTGGCTTGGATCGTCGTCCCGTCGAGGAGCGCCTGGTTCTCGTCGAGGGTCACGAGTCCCTCCCCGCTGGCCAGGACCTGCTGGACGACTCGCCGCGAGACCGCAGACGAGTCGGCCGCCAGGGTCGTGCCGTCGAAGCCGCGCGCGACCTCGACGCTGATCGCGCCTTCCACGAGGCGGATCAGAAACCCACGTTCGGCGTTCGCGAGCTCGATCGCGCTGTCGAGGATCAGGGGCAGAAGCCGCTGGGGGTCGCGGACGTCGACCAGCTGGTGAGAGAGGTCGCAGGCTCGCCGCAGCCAGCTCAATTCACGCTCTGACCCTGTCATGTCGCTCAGCCTACCCGACCGAGCAGGACCTGCGAGGCGGCCTTGAGGCGTTGTCAAACTGGTCCCAGCGCGAACGCCTTGGTACTGTTCCAACCGTGGCTGACCCTATCCCCTGGGATTTTAAGAAGATCGAGGCGAAGCTCCCCGAGCTCCCCGACCTGCATATCATTGAGCAGATCGGCACGGGAGGCATGGGCTCGGTCTACTTGGCTGAGGACTCCACGGGTCGCCGGGTGGCCGTCAAGACGCTCCCCGGCTTTGGAACGACCCCCGACTCGAGAATTCGCTTCGAGCGCGAGGCCCAGCTCCTCGCGAGGTTGCGGCACCCCGCGATCCTGACGATCCATGGCTATCACGTCGTCGAGGGCCAGGCCTACATGATCAGCGAGCTGGTCGAGGGCGAGCACCTAGACCAGGCCGTCAAGGCGCTCGACATGGAGGGGCGCCTGGAGCTCCTCGACCAGTTGTTCGAGGCGATCGCGTTCGCGCACGCGGCGGGGATCTGCCACCGAGACCTCAAGCCGGCCAACATTCTCGTCGCGCAGGGACAATTAAAGGTCGTCGACTTCGGGCTCTCGACCGCCGAGGACAGCGAGCGCCTGACGGTCACCGGAGGCTTCGCGGGGACTCCGCTCTACGCGGCGCCCGAGCGGATCTCAGGAGTCGCCTCTCGCGAGCGAGGCGACGTGTGGGCGCTGGGAGCGATCGCCTACGAGGTCCTGACCGGGGAGCCTGCCTATCCGGCGACGACCTACATGGAGATTGCGGGCCGGGTCAACCCGCCCTCAGCAACTCCTCAGGAACACGTGCCCGAACTCCCCAGCTCCGTCTCCGCTCTGATTTTGCGTGCTCTCTCCCCCAAGGCGGATCTGCGCTATCGCGACGCAGGCGAAATGCTGAAGGCGCTTCGCACCGGGCGGGCGCAGCGACGCCCGTCGTGGGCTCTGCCTGCGGTTGGTGGGGGCCTCGCTTTGGTGCTGCTCCTGGGGGGGGTCGGCTTCGCGAGTCTGGCAGAGCGCTCGAACGGGCCTCCTCCCCAACCTTCCGTCAGCACCCAAGCCAGTGTGCCACCCACGCCGGTCCCTCTTCCCGAGTCGCTCCGCTTGCCACCCCATTGGGCCGCGATAGAGGACGGGTCGCAGCTCACGCTCCGCAATCGAGCGGTCCTCAAGGAGCTCCTCGAGCGGACGCCCTTCCTGCGCCGCCTCGACCGAGACGCCAACATCTACGCAGCCCTCCACCAGGTCCGGGGGTTCTCTCGCTCGGAGCTAGCGCGGCCCTGGCACGAGGAGCGAGACGTCGTCGCGACCCTCTGGTTGGGCGGCCGCGTTGGGGCTCACACCCTCCTTCGTGAGCTGGCGATCTTGCTCATGAGTCCTCGCGACCCCGAGCGCTTTCAAGCAGGCGAGCGTCTGGCCTGGGGTCTCATGCTGATCGGCGACCGGAGAGCCCTCGCGCGCTTGCCCCTTCTTTACGGCGAGCGCGGCGGCTCCGAACTCGGCTTCGCGATCATGTCCGTAGGGCGGGCGGGCCGGGCCTTCCCGCAAGGCGTCCCTCTGCGGACCCTCGCGGTTTTTCCCGTCGACTCTTGGCCAAGCACAAAGACGGCGCACCGCCGAGTGAGTCGCCACCTCGAGGAGCTGTGGCGCGCGCCAATCCCGACTGAGCAGAGCCACCCGGGGCGCTGGTCTTCGCGCACGCTGGGCCTGCGAGTTCAGCGCCTGACCGACCAGGCGGCGAGCGCTGATCCCTGGTGGAGGCTGGCCCTCAGCCTCGCGAGCGAAGTCGGGGGAGTCTCTGAGGCCCGCCAAGGCCTAGGCGAGCCGGGGGAGTGGGCCTTGCGCAAAGCGCTCGGCGAGTCGGAGTCGTCTCGCGCCTTGGCTCTCTACGCCGTGGCCGCGCGGGAAGGCTCTTTAGGCGGCGTCCTCGGCCTGCTCGACCTCGCGCACGCCGGGGGGCTCGGCTCAAAAGGTCGTCTGTGGACGTTTCGCTTGGCGTGTCTGGCCCTCGACGGGCTGCCTTCCCTAAAGCACCACGCGCAGCACCACGCACAGACCCTCGACGCCTTCTGTCGAGCAGCGTTCGCCCAGGGCGACGCGCGGGGGGCTCTGGCTGCCTCTGTCCTGCTCGCGAGCTGTGACCCGGCGTTGGCGGCACCCCACCTCGCTGCGGCGAGCGAGGCCGGAATCGAGACCCTCAGCCAGGCCGAGGCGCTGCGCGTCGTGATCGAATTGCCCGCTCGAGTCCTAGACCCCTGTGAGCCCTGGGCCAAGTGAGCGGTGGGCTCACCACCTGAGGCCCGGCCCCGGCGGGCCCCTCTGGCGCATTTCCGCTCCTGCGCCCCGATTCGCGCCTCCTCTGGCAACATGCCGCGTTCATGAACGCGCTCCGTCGCTACTCCGAGCTCCTCGCTCCGTACCGCAAGCGCTACCTGGTGGGCTTTGGCCTCCTCGTGGTCACGAACCTGCTTGTGTTGGCGGTTCCCCTCCTGATCAAGGTGGCCGTTGACGACTTCGAGGCAGTCAGCAAGGGGCTGCTGGCGAGGGAGGACGCCTACTTCGCGATCGTGGCCATGGTCGTGGTCGGGCTCCTGATGCTGGTGGTTCGAACCGCCTCGCGGGTCATTATCCTGAGCACGGGCCGCCACCTCGGGCGCGACCTCAAGGCGCGGCTCTACAACCGCCTCCTCCGGGCGGCGCCCTCCTTCTTCGCTCGCTTCCAAACGGGCGACATCATGAGTCGCTGCACGAGCGACCTTCAGCTGCTCCAGGCGGTCGGCTCGCCAGGGATCCTCTACACGCTCGAGGGCAGCCTGATCATGATCATGGCCTTGCCGCTCATGTTCAGCGTCTCTCCTCTCCTCGCGGTCCTCGTCCTGATCCCCTATCCCCTCCTCGCCGTCGTGACCATGGTCTCGGCGACCAAGGTCAAGGGCTTCTCGCGCCGCGCTCAGGAGGCCATGGCGGAGTTGACGACCCACCTCCAAGAGACGCTGGAGGGAATGACGGTCGTGAAGGCGTTCACGCTCGAGGACGTTCGCACCAAGCGCTTCGAGGTCGCCAACGATCGCTTCCTGACCGAGCGCATGAAGGAGGCCGCGACGGCTGGCGCGATCAGCGTCACGGCGGTGATCGCGGCTGGGTTTGGGATCTGCGTGATCCTCTACTTCGGCGGTCAAGAGGTCGCGGCCAAGCGGCTCAGCTACGGCGACCTGGCCCTGTTCTTGACGCTCAACGCTCAAATTCTGCGACCCACGATCTACCTCGGCTGGGTCCTGAGCCTTGGCCAGCGGGCGCTCGCGGCTCTCGACCGCGTCGACGAGATCCTCGACGCGCCGGACGCGCTCCCGGTCCTAGACGTCCCGGAGGGACGCGGCAAGCTGCACGGCGCGCTCGAAGTCTGTGGCCTCAGCTTTCGCTACCCGACCGCGGGCGAGGACGCCGAGCGTCGCTTGGCGCTCGAGGACGTCTCGTTCAAGTTGCCGGCCGGTGGGTTCTTGGGAATTACCGGACGGATCGGCTCGGGCAAGAGCACGCTCCTGCGCGCGATCCCGCGCTTCGCCAACTCACCCGCGAACACCGTGCGAGTCGACGGAATCCCGGTCGAGCGCTGGGACCTCTCGGACCTCCGGCGCGGGATCGGCTATGTGCCCCAAGACGGCGCGGTGTTCTCGCTGACCCTGGGAGAGAACGTCGCCTACGGGCGCCCGGACGCGAGCCCAAAGGAGACCATGGCTGCGGCGGCCGCCGCCGAGCTGGTCAAGGACCTCGACCAGCTCGAGGCGGGTCTCGAGACCGTGGTCGGTGAGCGAGGCGTGACGCTCTCAGGAGGTCAGCGCCAGCGGCTCGCGATCGCGCGCGCGATCCTGATCGAGCCGAAGGTTCTCCTCCTCGACGACGCCTTGAGCATGGTCGACTCCGAGACCGCGGTCGCGATCCTGGCGCACCTCCGCCGCGCGCTTCCCGACGCGACTTAACCGATTCCCGTCCTTGAAGAAAACCCAAACGCCGAGCGATGGTTCAAGAAACTCGACGTCGGACGGAATGTTGAAGTCCACGAAGCGTCCGACCTGGGAGTCAATCCCATCTTGAGCAAACTTGGCGATGGGGTTAACTGAGTTTCCAGGCTGATAGAGTGAATCTCTGTCACCTTGGTTAAGAACCAGTTCAGTATCGAAAGGTTTGGTAAGCCTACCTCTTGTGAGACCGGCAGGAGCAAACCACGGATCTGCCACGGCATCAGTA
>JAESQQ010000119.1 GCA_016765095.1 Planctomycetota bacterium
AGCTTCGGTGCGAAGCCACCCAGCAAGGCGGCGTGAGGTGGATTCACGTCATCTGCACCCAAGGCACTTAGGAAGCACTTCGGTGACGAGGCCGTAGCCCACTGCTGGGAAGACCCTCACATCGTCGCCGCCCGTCATGTGCGCGACGCATCCGCTCACCGAGGTGGACGAGCCAATAAGACCAGCGTGACGAATCTAGGGGACTTCCTAGAGGTCCACGGGGGGAGAATCGCGGTCCGTGCGGCAGACACCACTGCGCTGTACCAAACCCTGAGCGCCCGAGTAGTTTGGCTTCTCGGTCGCTCGCTAGAGGGCTGACCCACAACAACCTTGGGCGGCGGTGAGGAAGGTCTCTTCCGGCTGGGGGCGTGACGGACTAGGTGGCGTTAGCTCGCCCGCATTGGTCACGCGGTTGCCTTAGCGAGCTACCTGTCGGATGCGCTCGTATGTTCGTGAAGAGTTCGCCTCGCGTCCGAGGTCGGCAATCGAGAGGAATTCGTGGGTGCTGATCCCCTCCACCGCTCCAGGGGTCAACTCGTCCGCAGCGATTTGGGCTCCGGCTACGTCGTAAGCACCGTCCGACTGGGCCTGCGCCGCTACGAGACAGCAGTGTTTTCGCCGGGCTGGCCCGAACGCGGAGATACCGTCGCCACCATGAGCGCCGAGGCGGCCGCCGATGCCTTGACCCAGCACGGGCTCGCGGTCCGGCGCTGGGCAGACCCTCCCGCCCCGGCCGGATGGTTCCTAGCTGTCGCCTAACCGCTCTCGATCGACTGGTTCGCATCCGCTGCCTCGCCTAGCATTCGCCGTGGGCACGAACCGTGCCTTGGCTTCTGGTATCCCGGCGGTGCTTTGGCGGACTCGGCAAACTTCGGCTTCCTTGCGGTGCATGACCCGCTCCTCGACCTCCTCGGAGGGCAGGCGGAGCGGTATTTTGCCGACGACCCCAGCACGGCGCTAATCAAGCTCCGCCAGTGGGGTGAGGTACTTGCGCAGTCAGTCGCCGTCTATTCTGGCCTCAACCTGATCTCAACGGAGGACTTCCGCAGCCTCCTCAATCGACTATGGGAGGCGGGGCCGCTCAAGGGCGCAGACGTAGCTCGCGTCTTCCACGACCTCCGTCGCAACGGCAACAAGGCAGTCCACGAGCACGTCGGCTCCCACGGTGACGCGCTGCATCAACTCAAGATGGCGAGGAAGCTAGCCGTCTGGTTCCACACCGCTGTTGCGGGGAACCCCGGGTTCAAAGCTGGCCCCTTCGTGCCGCCCCAGGACCCCAAGAAGGCTGAGAAAGCAGTCGCGGCGGAGTTGGAGAAGCTCCGCGCCACCCTCGCGGCCGCTGAGGAGGCCGCTGAGGAGGCCAAGAGGCAGGCACATGAGGAGGCTCGTCTTCGTGCCGAGGCTGAGGCTCGCGCAAGAGAGCGGGGCCAAGACCTAGAGGCCGCCCTCGCGCTTGCTCAGGAAGTCGAGGAGCGCCTCCTCAAGGCCGAGGCGGTGTCCGAGTCGAAGCTGGAAGCGATCGCCGCTCAGACGGCGGCTGAGGCCCCCCAGGCGGTTCAGCAACGAGTCGATCAAGCACGGCAGGCGGGCGACGACCTCGATCTCAGCGAAGCCGAGACGCGCCGCCTGATCGACCAGCAACTACGGGACGCGGGTTGGACCGTGGAGTCGGATCAGTTGCGCCATGGCAAGGGCGTTCGACCCCAGAAGAGCCGCAACTTGGCGATCGCAGAGTGGCCTACGGAGCGCGGCCCTGCTGACTACGTCCTGTTTGTCGGGCTCCGCCCCGTGGCCGTGGTCGAGGCCAAGAAGGCCAGCAAGGACGTGTCGGGGTCCCTGGAGCAAGCCAAGCGATACAGCCGCGCCTACGAACTGCCTGGAGACCAGAAGACTCCAGGCGGTCCATGGGGCGAATACGCCGTGCCCTTCCTCTACGCGACGAACGGGCGGCCCTACCTTCGGCAGCTAGAGACAAAGTCGGGGATCTGGTTTCTCGACGGCCGGGTGGCGACAAACCACGGCCGGGCTCTGGAGGGCTGGCACCGCCCCGAGGAGCTACTCGCGCTCTTGGAGCAGGACATTGAAGCGGCGAAGGCGATCCTCCGTGAGGAGCCGCCGGACTACCTGCCCCTGCGTGACTACCAACTCGCCGCTGTGAAGGCCGTCGAGACCGCCCTGCTCGACGACAAGCGCCAAGCCCTGCTGGCGATGGCCACCGGCTCCGGAAAGACCCGAACCTGCATCGGCCTTATCTACCGACTGATCAAGGCCAAGCTGTTTCGGAGGATTCTGTTCCTCGTGGATCGCACGTCGCTGGGGATCCAGGCGACCAACGCCTTCAAAGATCTCAAGATCGAAGGGCAACAGACCTTCACCCAGATTTACGACCTCAAGGAGATCGGCACCCTCAAGCCCGACCCGGACACCAAGGTCCACGTCACCACGATCCAGAGCATGGTGCGCCGCCTCCTAGATCATCCGGACGGCGACGCCCCCTCGATCGGCACCTACGACTGCATCGTCGTGGACGAGTGCCACCGGGGCTACAACCTCGACCGTGAAATGACCGACGCGGAGTTGGAGTTCCGCTCCGAAGCCGACTACATCTCCAAGTTCACCCGAGTCCTCGATCACTTCGACGCGGTAAAGATCGGCCTCACCGCGACCCCCGCGCTGCATACGTGCCAGTTGTTCGGGGATCCGGTCTACGAATACAGCTACCGGCAAGCCGTGATCGACGGCTACCTCGTGGATCACGAGCCTCCGATCAGGATCGTGACCAAGCTCTCCGAGGACGGGATCCACTGGAAGGCAGGCGAGGAGATCACCGTCCTCGACAGCCGATCCCAGCAACTCGACCTCTTTCACTCGCCCGACGACGTGGACGTCGAGATCCAGGCGTTCAACACCAAAGTCCAGACCGAGAACTTCAACCGCGTCGTCTGTCAGACCCTCGCCAAGCACATTGACCCGACCTTCGACGCCAAAACGCTCGTGTTCTGCGTGACCGACGTTCACGCCGACATGGTCGTCAAGCTCCTCAAGGAGGCGCTAGCCGAGGAATACGGGGAGGTGGACGACGACGCTGTCCAGAAGATCACCGGCAAGGCGGACAAGCCCCTAGAGAAGATCCGTCGCTTCAAGAACGAGCGTCTGCCGAACATTGCCGTGACCGTGGACCTGCTCTCCACCGGGATCGACGTGCCGCCGATCAGCAACCTCGTGTTCCTGCGTCGCGTTCGGAGCCGAATCCTCTACGCCCAAATGCTCGGGCGGGCCACGCGGAAGTGCGACGAGATCGGCAAGGAGCGATTCAGGATCTTCGACGCGGTTGATCTGTATGCGGCCCTCGATCCCTACTCCGACATGCGCCCGGTAGTGACGAACCCCACGATCAGCTTCGCCCAGCTCGTGGAAGAGGTCGTCGAAGTCCCCGAAGGCGAAGCACGCCAAGAGTTCTTGGAGCAGTTGGTCGCCAAGCTCCAGCGCAAAAAGCGCACGATCAACCAGGGCGACAACGCCCAGAACTTCGAGACGCTCGCAGGCACAGACCTGGAGTCTCTGGTTCAGCAGCTTCGCGCGGGAACGCCGGAGGAAGCGGCCCAGTGGTTCGCCGAGCACACGACCGTGGCTGACTTCTTGGACTCCGTGACCGGCGATCCCGAGAGAATCCTGATCTCGGATCACGCCGACGAGTTTGTTCGTACCGAACGGGGCTATGGCGACGCTCGCAAGCCGGAGGACTACCTCGAAGGCTTCAAGAAGTTCCTTGAGGAGAACCTCGACCGTTTGCCCGCGCTGACGATCGTCATGCAGCGTCCGCGCGACCTGACCCGGCAGCAGCTTCGCGAGCTACGCCTTGCCCTCGATCAGGCGGGGTATTCGGAGACAGCCCTCCAAGTCGCATGGCACGAGAAGACCAACGCCGAGATCGCGGCCTCGATCATTGGATTCGTGCGCCACGAGACGCTCGACTCGCCGCTGCTCTCCTTCGACGAACGCGTCGATAGGGCCGTGCGTCGAATCAAGGAGACGCACACGTTCACGACGCCCCAGCGCAAGTGGCTGGAACGAATCGCCAAGCAGATCAAGGAGGAGACGGTCGTCGATCACGCCGCGCTTGATCGCGGGCAGTTCAAGACCTTCGGCGGCTTCAAGCGGCTCAACAAGGTCTTCGACGGCAAGCTCGATGAACTCCTCAAGCAGATCCAAGAATCAATCTGGGCTGATAGCGCGGCCTAACCACCTTTGGAAGCGACCATGCAAGAAACAGCCGAGAGTGCAATCGACAGTCTTTGTGACGCAATCCTGCCCTTCCTCGTGGAGGAAGAAGCGGAGCTTTCCGTTGGGGAGCAGGCCCACCTGCTAAGTGTCTACTCGCCCGCCACTCTCCTCAGAGTAGCTCTCTTCGACACCGTGCTCCGGCGCATTCATGTTGCGATGGTGAGTGATCCTGACTCCAACTGGCTCAGCCAGAACCTAGTTGGTGATTTCCTCGGCACCGCAGCGGCGACTTACACAGTCTGCCTCCCCACTGAGCCATGGGTCCAATCGGTTTCCAACTCCGATCCATTCCAGTTCCTAGAGAGATACGGAATGGGAATGGGCAGGTTTAGCGCTCATTACGAGGAGACGGTGTCGCTGGGAGAGTTCATCTGCACACGGTTCGATGTTTTGCGCGGCATGCCAGTCGGTGGAGGAGCCCTAGACCTGCTCTTCATCACAACCGACATGGTCTTCAAGGGGATCATTAATGCTGACGGGGTCGTGACCCCAGTTGAACAGAGTTTTCTAGACAAGATCACGACGTTGGACGAAGCCCACTTGGCTAGTCGTGAAGGGTTGAGGGCGGCCTATCGCGGCGAAGGTCTGACTTCGACCAGCGAACCGGAGGTCGCTACAGACACTCCTAGCGTCCGACTCACTGGTGAGCCGAAGGCGATGGACGTGGAGTTGGAAGAGGCTCGCGTTGAACTTGGGAACCTCATCGGACTTCCGCGAGTCAAGGAGGAGATCAGGCGACTAGATGCGTATCTGGAGATACAGCGTCGCCGTCAAGCTGCGGGCCTACCAGCTAGCCAACAAACCCTGCACTTCGTCTTCTATGGGAACCCAGGCACTGGGAAGACCACTGTCGGACGCATCCTCGGCAAGTTCATGCGCGGATACGGGATCTTGAAGAAGGGTCATCTAGTCGAGACCGACCGGGCCGGACTCGTAGCCGAATATGTGGGCCAGACCGCGATCAAGACGGACAAGAAGGTCCAAGAAGCACTCGATGGGATTCTCTTCATCGACGAAGCCTATGCACTCTCCAAGGGGGGGCCGCAGGACTTCGGGAGCGAGGCGATTGACACCCTGCTCAAGCGGATGGAAGACAAGCGTGACCGCCTCGTGGTTATCGCCGCCGGATACCCCGAGCCAATGGCAGCGTTCATTTCCAGCAACCCAGGGTTGAAGAGCCGATTCACGCGCTACTTCAACTTCGACGATTACACGCCGAATGAACTCTGCCGAATCTTCGAGACCTTCCTCAAGCAGGCTCACTTGGAACTCACTCCCGAAGCGAGAGCACTCAGCATCGTGTTCTTCACCCTCGCTCACATGGGTCGGGACGAGGAACTCGGGAATGGCCGTTACGTTCGGAACATCTTCGACGAGGTCATGAACCACCAAGCCATGAGACTCTCCGAAGATGCTTCCTCCTCAAAAGAGGCCCTTGTCTCGATTGCGGGAAGCGACATACCGCTTGCTCAAATTGGACTCACTCGCGGGGAACTTAGGCTGCCGGAGACCCGTTGGCGAATCATCTGCCCGCAGTGCCAGCATTCGCACGTCGTGAAGGTAGAGACGATAGGGCGCAGGGGTATCTGCACCCACTGCCAAGGGAAGCTCCATATCGACTGGCCCGAGTTGGTGAAGCCCGATCCCCAGTCCCTCCTCAGGAAGTAGGCTCCTTTGAGCACGACCACCCAAGACATCGGCGCAAGGATCTGGGGGCTCTGCCACACGCTTCGCAGCGACGGCGTGACCTATCACCAGTACCTCGCGGAGTTGGTGTTCCTCCTCTTCCTAAAAATGGCGAAGGAGACCGAGCGCGAGAACCAGATCCCAAAGGGCAAGCGCTGGGACGACCTTCGCGCGCTCGACGGCGTCGATCTCATGACCTTCTATCGGAAGCTCTTGGTCGATCTCGGCACTGAGGGGAAGGGGCGGGTTCAAGCGATCTTCGCCAACGCGCAGACCTCGATGCGTGAGCCGAGGAACCTCAAGAAGATGATCGAGACCATCGACGGACTCGATTGGTTCAGCGAGCACCGCGAGAGCTTGGGTGACCTCTACGAGGATCTGCTGGAGCGCAACGCGGGCGAGACGAAGTCCGGGGCGGGCCAGTATTTCACGCCGCGCCCCCTCATCGCTTCGATAGTCTCCCTGATTAAGCCCAAGCCTGGCGAGTCCATTCAGGATCCCGCCCTTGGAACGGGCGGCTTCCTGATCGAAGCCGACCGCTACGTGAAGGCCCAAACCGACGATCTGTTCGAGCTGTCCGAGCAGCTCCAGTTGTTCCAGAAGCGCGAGGCGTTCTACGGCATGGAGTTGGTGCCTGAGACGCACCGGCTTGCGCTCATGAACGCCATGCTCCACGACATTGACGGCGACCTCATGCTCGGGAGCACGCTCGGTCCGGCCGGAGCGGAGCTACCCAAGGCAGACGTGATCCTCACGAACCCACCCTTCGGGACCAAGTCAGGAGGTGGCGGGGCGACCCGAGACGACTTCACTTTCCCGACTCGGAACAAACAGCTCGCCTTTCTCCAGCACATCTATCGGGGCCTCAAGCCGGGCGGCCGAGCTGCGGTCGTCCTGCCCGACAACGTGCTGTTCGAGGACGGAATCGGCGTGAAGATCCGCCGCGACCTCATGGACAAGTGCGACCTGCACACGATCCTGCGCCTGCCGACCGGGATCTTCTACGCCCAGGGCGTGAAGACAAACGTGCTGTTTTTCACTCGCGGGGCGTCGGACAAGGGCCACACGAAGCGGGTCTGGATCTACGACATGCGGACCAACATGCCGTCCTTCGGCAAGCGGACGCCGCTCACGCGGGACCACTTCAAGGTGTTCGAGAAGGCGTTTGGCAAGAAGCCCGACGGCAAGTCGAAGCGAAAGGACGAAGGCGAGGAAGGTCGGTTCCGGTGCTTCGACCGGGACCACCTGGAGAAGCGGAACTGGAACCTCGACCTCTCCTGGCTCCGCGACGACAGCGTCGAGCACGCCGACGACCTGCCCGAGCCCGACGTGATTGCGGCCGAGATCATGGGGCATCTACGGACGGCGCTGGAAGAGATGGAGGCGCTGACTGCGGTGCTTGGTGGCGAGGCAGCCGAATAGATGGCGGGACGTGCCGCCAGCAAGAAGGTGATCCCTGGGCTCTACGGCCTATCCGTAGGTGAGGCTGAGATGTCCTGCCCGCCGGGCTGGACCTGGACCGACCTCCTCGACGTAGCTCGCTTGGAGAGCGGACACACGCCGAGCCGTCGCCACCCAGAGTATTGGGACGGGGACATTCCGTGGGTGGGCATCAAGGACGCTCGCGCGCATCACGGACAGACGATCCAGAAGACAATCCAGTGCGTCACGCAGGCGGGCCTCGACAATTCGGCTGCACGTCGCCTACCGCCTGGGACCGTCTGCCTTTCCCGCACTGCCTCAATCGGCTATGGGTGCCGCCCTGGAACTGACGCAGAGGAAAAGTGTCCAGTCGCGACTATGCGGCCACGGCGTAGCCTGGCTGGCGGAAGGTCTTCAGGCCGTCTTGAACAACCACGACTAGC
>JAESQQ010000120.1 GCA_016765095.1 Planctomycetota bacterium
ATTCCGGAAGCGCCCGCTAGTCGTGGTTGTTCAAGACGGCCTGAAGACCTTCCGCCAGCCAGGCTACGCCGTGGCCGCATAGTCGCGACTGGACACTTTTCCTCTGCGTCAGTTCCAGGGCGGCACCCACCCGCCAAGGGCAGGGCAGCCCCTTCTGGCCCGGTCCGTGCCTTTGGCCGGGCCCGCTGACCTGGGCCAGCGTCTCGTTGGCCCAGGCCAGCGCGGAGCTCGATTGAGAATCGAGCGTCAGGACCTAGCTCCCTCCGCGTCATGTCATTGCGGGGCACCGGCCCCTTTCCCTTGGAGCGCCTATGTCCGTCGCTGTCATTGACCGTTTTCTAAGCGAGCTTCGCTTTGGACCTTCCCAGGAAGCCGGGGGTCTCGCCTTCTGGCCTCTGCTCAGCGACTCTTGGGGCCCCCCGGGGCTGCCTCCCCTCGCGGAAGAACTCTTGGCTCAGGGGTCTCTCCAGGTCGAGGAGACCGGAGAGGTAGGCGAACTGCTCGTCCAAAGCCAAGCGGGGGTTGGGGCACTCTTTCTCGAGGGACAGATCGTCGAGGGGGGGCGTCAGAACCGGGTGTTCAACGCGACCTTCGTCCTTCCCCCCTGCAGCCGACTCCGGGCTCCGACCTCCTGCGTGGAGCGGAGTCGCTGGAACCAAGGGCAGACAGGCTTCCGCTTCTCCCGCTGGTCGGCGTCCTCGCGGGTCCGCAAGGCGCTCCGCGAGTCGGTCGGGGAGTCGACGGTGCTCTCGGGCGGCTTGGACCGGAGCAGCGACCAGGGGCGGGTCTGGGAAGAGGCCTCGAGGGTGCTGGGCCAGAGCGGGACGCACGCGCCGACGGAGGACTTGACTCAACTCTTCTCGCAGTCCGGGCGTCAACTCGAGGAACAGGCTCGCCGGATCTCTCGGAGCTTGCGCCTCGAGGGCCTCGTAGGCCTCGTCGTGGCTAGAGGTGACGGGAGCGCCGAGATCGAGGCATTCGGGGGTCAAGGTCACGCAGCGGCTCAACTCGAGCGCCTCGTCCACGGCCACCTCCTCGAGGCGAGCGGGAGCAGCGCGCGAGTCGAGCAGATCCCCAGCCTTGGACGCCGACTCCGCGATTGCCCGGTGCGGACCGTCGCGGGCCTGGGCGGCGTCGGCCTGGACCTCCGCTTCCAGAGCGAGGATTTGTCAGGCTCGGCCTTTGTGTTGGGCGAGCGGCTCGTTCACCTCGCGCTCAGTTGGGGTTGAGGAGGGGCCCGGTGTCTCACCCATGTTGGCAAAGAGGGGGGGCCGGTGGTCGGCACGCTGCGCGGGGAGTCCACCCTTGGTTCGCGCGACCCGCTCCCTGCTGCCATAATCGAACTGGAGCAATCAGTGGATATAGAACACACCTCTTGGCACGATATCTATCCATGGAACCCCAGCGGAACTGGCCTAAGTAGCGTCTTGGACCTGCCTAACATATGGAGTGAAGCCCTACGGGAGTGCAAGGGCCTACGCAAGCAGGTAACACAACTTCACAGAAAGCTCTGGGGCTCCCTGCCAAAACGCACCGAGGATTTCGGACAGCAAGTCGTTCAACTGCTGCGCCGTCCCGAATACCGCGCCCACTTGTGTAGCGCTCTTCATGGAAGTGAGGACTTCCTTCAGGCTGCAGCCGATCGTATTGCCTGGAGCCACTTGGAGCGCCAACTCGTCGAAGACCTCGGCCGAGAGTCCGACCGACGCCCGGCCCCCTCGGAGGAGAGTAGGCCCAATCCACGCCTAGGCCGAATGTATATTCCGCCAAAGCTGCACAGCAGCCAACGCGTCGGGCGTAACTCGCTTTGTCCTTGTAAGAGCGGTAAGAAGCACAAGAAGTGTTGCGGGTACAGCAACAGTCAAGAGCTTGGACAGAGAATTCCAAGCTGGCCCTCTCAGGGCATTCTGCGGCCAGAGGCGCTCGTTGTGTGGTTGCAGGCCAAGGACCTGAAGGCAGGATGGACAGAACCCCTTGTGCTTCTCGTTGCCCTCTATGCCATGCTCCAACCAAATGAAGCACTGGAGTTCGGTGCTATCCTAGCGAAGCAACCGCGCTTTCAACGGTCACTCGACGCCCTCCCTCCTCCGACGAGAACTTCACCGCTCAGGACCGCGCCGATTGCAGCCAGCCATCTCCCGCAGTCTGACGCTTCGCTTCGGAAACCGTCAAAGGAGGAGCAGCCCTTGCTCCCCGATATCTGTAGCGGTGCGCCGAGTCCGGAATCCCCTGCACAAGGCACCTTGGTAACCCTAGAGGGGCCCCAACGCGATCCCCGTCCCGACTTCCCCGAGCCCAAGGCGAAAGGTCTCGACATGGACCGCTACCTAGCGCGACTTGAGGCGGAGACTTGGGAGGATCTCTCTGAAAACGAACTGAACTCCTCAGCGATTCGTCTTGAGAATCTCGCAGACCGGATAGAGAGCGCAGTAGAATCTCGCCGTGCAACCCTTCGAGAACTGGAGGAAACGCGCCAGGCAGTTCAGCGACGATTGCTTGAGTTCCGTGATCTTCCGTGGCTAGGACCTACCGCCCTGAAGACCCTCTGCCGAATTGCACCAACCTGCCCCGGTAGCATTGGCGACGCCATACACCGCTACCACGAGACCGAGGCCCAGGTTAGCCGCGTCTACCAAGCCCACGTCAAGCTCACGGAACTCCACAAGGGGCTCGCACGAGAGCATGTTGTCTTTCTAAGGAGTGCACTCGACCTTGACGCTTTGGCGTCTGCGCTTGAGTTGAAAGTCGAAGTCTTGGGCCTTGAGGTCGCTACTCTGACCAGGCGCGAAGAGCGCGTCAGTGAATTGTGCAGTCAAATCCAAACCGCCGACCCCGAAGTTGGGTTGGGCATCTTGAGGAAGGCCGACGACACTCAGATCTACGACTTGGTCGACCTCGTCCTGGCTCCAACTCTCCTTTCGAGTCAAAGTCGAAACCTCGCCGCTCTCGCAGACGGCACCGTGCTTCTCCCTACGCTGGTGGGTATTGCTTGGCAACGAGGCCCAGACATCGGGCGCCAGATCACAGCGAAGTGCTTGGGAATTGTCCCAACAACAGAGCTGCTAGGCTACGTGCCACTAGAGAGGCTAAGTGAGCTTGTCAAGGAGCCGACCAGCGTGCCCTACGTCCTCGAGCACTTGCTCGCAGTCGCCAAGGCCAGGGGAAGCCTCGCCCCTCTCAGTTACATAACCAATCCTGACCTCACCAAGCTCGACAGCGAGGTCCGCGATTTTCTCACCACGCTTCTTGAATCGCACCGGAGGGGAACCCTGAGCCTCGACAGCCTTACCTTGGACAGCCAGGCTAAAGACCCCAACGGTCAGCTGGAGCAGGCTTCGGCCCAAGGGAGGGAGTTGCTAGATATCGCTACCGCCGAGCCTGGCATGCACAAGTTGCACAAGAAACTCCGCATTCTCGCTCGAAAGACCTACTTGGAGCCTCTGCTTGGTGACCTACGCTCGGGCGATAGCCTCAGAGCAACCAAGAAGTGGGACACTGTCCCAACAACACAAGACAAGACCCAAAAGGTGCTGAAGCTTAGTCCCGAGTCTCGCTATCTAAACAGGCAACACGAGACGACACTGACTCGCTATCTTCAGGACTTTGATCAGAAGCTACGCGCGTGGGCCGAAGTGCACTCTGGCAATCCCAGCGGACAGGTCGACCAGGATCTCTCGGCAGCGATTCAACGCTTGAGGGAGTCGCCCTCCCGGCAGGCCACTGCGATCACCAAGGTCTTGACGCGCAAGGCCTTGCCTGTTCAGGTCGGGGAATACGGACCAGAAGGCCTCGATCTCAGTGCGGCGCCCGCTAGCGATAAGAGTCAACCTCTGCACCTCGCAACTTGGCCACGCTACGTTAAGCAAGGTGCAGCTCCCCTCGAGGCGTTGCTTCTTGATTCCCTCTGGAGTCTTCTTGGTATCACCCCTACTTCCCTCAAAGACGCCATCGCATATTACCTGCAGCGCGCTGATTTCGACGCTGCACGGGAGGCCGCTGCGGGCGACTCCGATCATGAGGGTATGGTTGCTCAGGCCCTGGAGAGACAGCGTGAGCAGTTCCGACTAACCCACGGCGCCCTGCTGACTGAAGCCAGCGACGCGAGCCAACACGACGAGGACGTCGCCAGTTGGCTGGAAGAGATAAACGAGGAGCTTCGCGAAGCCAACTTTCATGGGGCTAGGGAGGCGATCGATCTCTTGGAAGAGGTGCTAGTCGTATTTCGCCGCTGCAGCGACCCTGGATACCAAGCTCTGGTGGACTTCCTCTCCGAGGGAGGGTTCAACCCCTCCGAAAGTTCGACCACTGCACAACTTGAGGACCAGGTCGCCAAACTACGTGCTAACAGTGCCGGACAGCGACAGCACCTTGCCGCGCTCAAGGATTTTGAGGCCAGAGATGAATTCAGCGAGCGGTTCAGGTCAAAGTGGGCGCGACTTAGGGAACGACTCGATCGGCCTGTGCGCTGGCCCACACCGAAGGAGTCCGGTCTCCTGGCCGAGGCTTTGCACACGATACTTGAGCTACTTTGCGACCGACTGAAGTTTCGACATGCCGATCCCGAGGGAGTAGATGCACTCGTTGAGGCCGTGGAAGCCTGGGCTCCGAGCCAAGTCATCACAGCACTAGAGCTAACCGACGCTGAGCGCCCCCTTGCACCGATCTTTCAGTTCGCAAAGTTGGTGGATCACCGAGCACCGGAATCCCTGGTCTTCAAGATCCTCGAGGCGTCTGCCCCCGATCACCCGAATTGGGCGGCGCCTCCGTCCGAACTTAGCCAAGTTGCTAGTTCCTCTCCCAAAGAGGCCAACGAGAATCAGGAACGTCGTGCCGAACCGAAGCCCCCGCCACCTGAGACGGTCGTCCAGGCGCTGCGCAGCCAGCTCTCGCTGCTCATGGCTGCAGGAGGCGACCTTGAGGCCAACAGCTCACAACTCCGCAAGGCGGCCCGAACCCAGGATTGGCCAAGCGCACATCGCCTTGCCCTTGCTGCACTTCGCCTAACGGTTGAGCGCCCTTCGGGAAGGTTGACTTCCGAGGAAGTGCTTCTTGCAATCGCACACGCAATGATCGAAGCAGACGCAAGCCAACGTCCGGGCGCGTTCCGACTCGCATGCCTCGCTGTCCTCTGCGGAAAGAACCACAGTCAGTATCTCGGAAACAAGGAGCGTGTCACCTCCTCGATGATTGTCCACGGGCTTCTATCTGCGGCGAGTCTGGCCGAGGGAGAGGATTCACCAGAAGCCCGGTTGGCGATACTTCTCCAGCAATTAAGAAGCGAAGACCGCTCAACAAGCGCATTCAAGTGGACCAGCGATGTCTTCTTCACCGCAAGTCGCCTGGAGGTGGGCGACAGCCCCGGAAGCGGGATACTGGCCCTGCACTTGTGGGCGGCCTTCACCTCCTCAAGGAAGAGTGCGCGCATGAGAGCGCACCTCCTCCACCTACTCTATCGCCTGCGTCGCGTGGAAGCGCTACGAGACCTAGCTCGGCGAACGGCTGGATCCGCCGACCTCGACCGATTGATAAATGCGTGCGTGGAAGCCTTCCTCCGCGCCGAGTCCGACCCAGAGGGCCTGCGACCTTCGGCCCTCCAGATGGCCGCCGCTCTTCGAGCTCGCTCCTCCAAGAAGTCGAACCTTAGCCCATGGAACTTCTTCTTCAGAGATCTTGAGGAACCCGGCGATCCGGAAGACAGCGAAGCCTCCCCCCTGACTTGCGAGGTCGACAGTACCAGGGTCGAATTGGACCGCGATGGCAATGTCAACCTTGAGTTGCGCCTTAGGCCCTCCATCTTTGATCCACCAGAGTGGCTTGAACTGCAACTCGGCACTCAGAACGCTGAACCCCTCTTGACCGAAGGCGAATATCTGTTCAAGGAGCGAGTCGTTCCCTGGCTGGTGCCAGCTGCAGTTGTGGAGGGAACACGAGGCGGTCTCCTGCGGGTTCCCTATCGAATCAGGGGGGGATCTGTCAACGGGCGAGACATCGACGTTCGTGGTTCCTGGGAGCTAGAGACCTCCGATTACACTTTCGAGCCGGTCTCTCGCGCGCAGCGGCTGCGGTTTTGGCCAGGCAATTCGGGGAATCCCGTTCGCCCAAACGAAGGATTCCACGGCCGGGAGAGGCAACTCAAGGAGATTGAAGACCTCCTGACCAATGATTACAGCGTAATGCTCTTCGGACAACGGAGGATTGGCAAGACGTCCTTCCTACTGCGCCTCAAAGAGAGTAATCCACCACTAGTTGGACGCATGGGGGCCGTCTACGTGACTGTCGAGGGATTGGGGCTGCCAAAGGAAACCAGCATGGACCGGGCGCTCTTCAACCACCTCGTGCTGAGCGTTGGGAGGCACGAGAACAGCAATTTCACTGAGGCTCTGAGAAGAGGTAGGAAACGCCCCGACTCGGTTCGACTCGCAAAGGACATTGATCCGACTCGGCTCGGTTTTGCCACAGCCCTGGAACGCTTTGTTGCGCGATTGCAGGAGGAATCCGGTGGCAAGATTAGTCGCGTTGCGTTCCTCATTGACGAGTTTGACCGCTTCGTCAGGCCCTTCCTAGGCAACAGAAGAGACGAAGTCAACAACCTGATGTGGGCCCTGCGTGAGGTCATTCAACACAGCAAAAACGTGACCTTCGTCCTCGCAGGATCTGGGCTCCAGAGACTCCTTGTGCACGACTATCGAAATGCGCTCTATGAGAGCATCAAGAAGTTTGAATTGGGGCCCTTCAGCTGGGAACACGATTCAACCGCGGTAGAGGACACCTTTGTCCCACGTGAACTACGCGGTCAGATTTGCGCGCCCGGTGGTTTTGAGAGCGTCGTTGAGCGCGCCTACGAGTTTTCGGGGGGGCACCCCTACTTCCTTGCTCAGCTTGGCTTCTTCGCGGCTCAGGAGGAACGACTCATCACGAAAGCTGTCTTGGCGCATATTGCGGACAAGATAGCCCAGGGACCCAACTGCAGTGTCTTCTACAATGCAATCTTTGTTTCGCTAGAGCGTTTGAACCCACGCCGACAGGCCGTGGCAAAGGCGGTCCTCGCCAATGTGGCGGAGCGAACGACCGCTGACTACCAGTGGCTGAAGACAGAGGTTCTCCTGGCCGAAACGAAGGCCTTGGATCTGGACGAGCGAGAGCCCATCGACGCAATCAACGACCTGACCAATGACGGCGCAATCGAACACGACCGAAAGGCGGATCGTGTTCGCATCAGAATCCCCTTGACCGCAACTGCCCTCCGCGAGGACGCTGCGGAGTTGCGCCGGCAAACGAGAACGGAACTCACCCGTGAGAGAACTGCTACCACCTAGTCACAAGCAGTTCTGCGCAGAGATTGTCCGTGGCCTCCTCGCGGAGCCTTCCACCTGTTTCAACGTGTGCGCTCCACCGGTGTTTCACCAGGATAGGTTCGCAAGGGAGATCGTTCGCTTGCTTCGCGCACGTGCAGAGGGCTCTCGAGTGGCGATCCTAGATACCGACTGCGTCAAATCAGAGGCTTCCTACGTCAACTCGCTGGCGAAGCAGTGGGGACTCCCAATACCCAGTGAACCTGACGGGGCCGCGCTGCAGCAACTATTGGACCGTGACGGCTCTCCAGTGATTCAAGTGTTAACTCGTTTCGACAAGATCCTCGATGTCCTAGACCAGGCGGTCCTCGGTGCGCTCCGTCAGGCGGAGCAATCCAGATCGCTGCTCTCGGTGACATTCAGCTTCTATGATTACACAGAACTGAAACGACAGTGGCGCACGCGAGATCACGTATTTGTGACTAGCGATTATGGCGACACGCACGACCGCATCATGCCAGGGCCTCTAAGTGAGCCAGAGATGCTCGTCTACTTCCCAGAGCTCCCTTTAGCCGTTGCCCGCTTTGCCTATGCGCTCTCAGGAGGATTCCCCGTTCCTGCTGAAGCCGTTGCAAGGCGGTGGACGCGACTGCTAGAGCCTAGGCTGGACCCACAGACGCGAAAGACCCTCACAGACGCGGCAGCTGAGGGCTTTGAGCGTTACATCGAGAAGTTGGACACCGACAGCGAACAACCAGGACGCTTTCGCGACGCGTTGATTGATCTAGCCCACGACCTTAGTGCTGTGGCTGCCTGCAACACGCTCAGTTCCCACCCATGGGAGCGAAAGGCAAGATACCTGCTGGTGGAAGGCCGGGAGTTGAGGTCGGAGGCCCTTGGAATGGCAGCCATCTCTGCACGCATTGCCTCCGTTCGGCGGGGGGAGTCCCCGCAAGGCCGGCTGCTTACCTTAGATCTCGCCCAACGACTTTACAGCGAGGGGATGTTCTCCCAGGTGAGTGCATTGCTGAGTTCCTTCCCTAGCGGAGACATCCGAGCGTCCGTCCTGAAGAAACACGCAAGGCTCATGGAGTCTCTTGCCCGAGCAACGGACGTTGACGGTAACTGGAGTTCCATCGCTCGTGAGGCCGCCCAAACCCGCGCAGACCTAGAGCTGTTGAACGTCGATAGAGAAGCACGAGAGCTGCTCTCAGAGCGCTATGTGGCCCTCGAAGAAGTTTGCGTGCAACTGGCGAAAGCACTTCGCTCTGGCGAACGCCGTCCCATTGACGCTCTCGTCGGGCTGAACAAGGGGACAACTCCACATAATCCTGAAATCGCGCTGCTGCTCTTAGATCTACGTCTTCGCAGTGCCAGAGCTATCGCAGCTCCTAGCCTGGCGCACTCGGCGCTCTTGCCCTTGCCGGAACAGATCCTTCGAGCTTGGGGAAAGCTCTGCCTCAACTTGAGTTACTACAAGGCCCCTTCCATTAGTACGGACATTTGGAAGAAGGTGTCTGCTTACGCCAGACGTGAAGTTTCGCCTGTCCTTGAGGGCGAGAGTTTTCCCAGCCAACTCTCCTTCGCATACTGCTCCTTTGCTCTTCAGGAGGCCAGCGCTCCTCCTACGGTGCTGTTCGAAGCAGTAGAGGACGTCGAACAGTACATCACCGACGGGGGATATCGAAACGATTCGGCCCACAGCCTCGCGTTAACGCCCAACAAGGTCCGTAACCGATTTGTCCAGCGGATCGACTCCTGGCTCAACGTGCTTGCCCGCACGATTGATCCCGCCCGCCCCCACCTACGAACCGAACTCGCTGACCCACTCGAACCTCTCCCCGTGCTTGGCGAGAACTGTGAACTTGTATGGCTTTGAGGTTTGGTTGGTTCCGAACGTCGCCAACTGGCAATGGGCGGCTTGGAGGAAGTCAGGTAGGCCGTTCATGCCTGCGGAGCCAGTTCTTGAGGATGCCCTCCAGCGTGGCAACGCGTATGTCGCTCTAGGGGCTCGAGACGCCATTGGGACGGGTCTGCGGAATGAGGCTGACCCCCGCTGCGGAAACGGAATACCTCGGTATGGGTCGTGGGAGATAGCCGCAAGCTCCGCTTTGCCGACAGAGCACTCCAGGATTCGCGATTCGTAGCCTGTGCCCAATCGCGAGGCAGTCGAGAGAGCCGAGCCAAGTGGTGTCAGGGAGGGCTCGGGGTCGCGTCCTGCTGCTTAACGAGATCGGGGGTTCCCCTCGTCTCGGAGCGTACCGCATGCCTCCTGACCTACGCTGTCCCTCTTGGGCATGACCGCCTCCTCGGAGTCGGCCTGGCCCGGCTGCAATGACCCAAGTCGAGCTGGCGGCGCCGCACGTTTGCACGCGCTGATCCCGCGAGAAACACTGATTTGCGAACCGAGAAGACTGAGGAAGATCCAATGACGCGACCTCTGCGTTTCATTCACACCGCCGACTGGCAGCTCGGACTCCGGGTGCGCTTCATTCCGGGCGACGCAGGCGCGATCGTCCGCAACGCCCGCCTCCAGACGATCCGACGGATCGGCGAGGTCGCCCGCGAGCAAGAGGTCGAGTTCGTGGTCGTCGCGGGCGACGTGTTCGAGCACCACGGCTTGAAGCCCTCGACTCTCCTCCAGACCTTCGACGCCCTCGCAAACTACTCCGTCCCGGTCTACCTCCTCCCGGGGAACCACGACCCCTACAGTTCGGACTCGCTCTACCAAAGCCGGCGCTGGGAGAAGGACTGCCCGGCGAACGTCCACGTCCTCGGGAATCGAGAGCCGGTTGAGGTCCGAGAGGGCGTGTTCCTTCTGCCCTGCCCTCTGCTGGCGCGTCACACCCTCGACGACCCCGCCGAGCACCTCCAGCCAGACTTCGGCCCCCAGGAGGGCTTTCGTGTCGCCGTCGCCCACGGCGGGATTCGCGAGATCCTCGAGGCCCTCGACGGCGCCCATGAGGTGCAAAACGCGATCAGCATGAAGACCGCAGCGCGGGCTCGCCTGGACTACCTGGCCCTCGGAGACTGGCACGGCTACCTCAGGATCGACGAGCGGACCTACTACCCCGGCGCCCCTGAGGCGACGCGCTTCAAGGAGAAGCTGCCCGGGAAGGTCCTCCTGGTCGAGATCGACGAGCCGGGAGCCACCCCTCGCGTCGAGCAGATCGAGGTCAACACCCTCGCTTGGCTGAAGCGCTCGTTCACCCTCAGCGTCGCCGACGACCTGAGCGCGATCGAGGAGTTCGTCGAAGGGCTCCCGAACAAGGCCGAGACGCTGCTCGAACTCCACCTCGAGGGGACCCTCGAGGTCTCGCTTCGCCACCGACTTGAGGAGGAGATCCTCGCGCAGGCTGGCGCCAGGCTCTGCTGGCTGCGGACTCGAGACGAGAAGCTCGAGACCCTGATCCGGGACGAAGACCTCGAGGAGATCGCCCACGAAGGCTGGGTCCAGGGCGTGATCAGCGCTCTGCGGGGCGGCCCTCCAGGGGTCAATGCCGAGGAGGCCGAGGCAGCGCTCCGGCTGCTCTATCGGCTGCACAAGGAGGTGAACAAGTGAGTCGCATTCAGATCAGGTCCTTGACCGTCGAGAACTGCAAGAGCCTCCTCGGCCAATTCGAGATCGGCCCCTTCCACGAGGGCGTGACGGTCGTAACCGGCGAGAACGAGGCCGGCAAGTCGACCCTCGTCGAGGCTCTGCGCTGCGCGCTGTTCGAGAAGCACGACGCCAAGACCCAAGTCCTCAAGAACCTGAGGCCGCGGGGCACGAAGCTGACTCCCAAGGTCACGGTCTGCTTCAGCGTCGGAGACACGCTCTATACGCTCCAAAAGACCTTCCTCGACAACCCGAGCGCTGAGCTCTCGAGCGACGAGGGGCAGGCTCCCCAGGTCGGCCACGAGGTCGAAGAGCGCCTCCGAGAGCTGCTCGACTCGAAGAAGCCAGGCAGGCAGGGCGCCAAGCGCGAGCACATGGGCGTATGGGGGCTGCTCTGGGTGACCCAGGACGCAGCAGCGCGCGCCGATCCGGGCGCGGGCCTCGACGCGGAGGCCCGCGGTGGGCTCCAAGACGCGATCGCGAGCCAGGTCGGACAGGTCCTCGGAGGACGCCAAGGCGAGCTCTTGAGGACCGCCGCCGAGCGGGAGTATCTTCGCTACTGGACGGAAAAGTCCGGGGCTCCGACCGGCGAACTGCGGGAGCTGCGCGCGACCTGCCTAAGCGCGAAGGGCCGCTGCGACGAGATCCAGGCCGCCCTCGACGCGGTCGAGGAAAACGCCCGCCGCGCCGAGGCCCTGGGGGAGGAGATCGAGAGCGTTCAGGCCGGGCGCCCCCAGCTCGAGCGCGAGCTTGAGCAAGCCCAGGCCCAGGCCGTCGAGCTAGAGCGGCGAGGGGGTGCAGCGGAGCGCGAGGAGGCCCGAGCCGAGACCCTCAGCCTCCAGGCGGCGACTGCGGCCAAGGAGCTGGCAGAGCGTCAGGAGGAGGCCCGCCGGATCGAAGGAGCGCTCGCCAAGGCGGGGGAAGCGTCGGAGACGCTCGGCGACCTCAACGAAGACCTCGCCGCTTCCAACGAGTCGCTGAGCTCTGCCAAGGAGGCGCTAGTCTCTGCCCAGGAGTCAGAACGCTGCCAGGGCGAGGCCGTGGCGGGAGCCGAAGTGGACCTGGCTGAGGCGAGTCGCCTGGCTGAAGCGCTCGGCAAGCTGAGCCGCCTCCGCGACGCCGAGGAGGCCAGCCGAGCCCTCGAGGAGCTCGAGGAGGAGTTCGGGCAAGCCCTCGACCCGGCTCTGTTTCTCGAGCTGCGCGAGGCCCAGCTCGGGATCGAGCGCCTCGACGACCGCCTAAAGCGCGAAGGCACGATCTTGGAGCTGTCGGGGGAGCAGGAGGCGCGTTGGGTCCTCGGCGAAGGAGGCGAGGTCGAGATCCCAGGCCTCGGCCTGGCGAGCGTGGTCCCGGCCAGTCCGGGCCTCGCCAAAGCGGCGGCTCAGGCAGCCACCTCGGCGGCCACCTTTGAGGCCGCGCTCCGGGCGGCGGAGGCCAAGACCTACGAGGAGGCCCAATCGCTCCGCGAGGTTCGGATCGTGCTCGAGAGCGAACAGAGTCAGCTCCAAGCTCAGCTCAAGCGCTCGATCTCAAAGGTGGACAAGACCTTGGCGGGCATGGCGCGAGCTGTCGAGAAGGCTCGCCAGGCTCAGGGAGGGCTCGAGGCAGATCGACTCAAGGCTGGGCAGGCGGAGGGAGAGCGCGCAGACGCCGCGGCGCTCCTGGAGGGCACACGCCTCGACGAGGAGGCCTGGCAAGAGCTCCAAGACCTCCACCGAGAGCTTGAGCTCGCGCGCGTGCGCCTGGAGGCGGCTGGGACCGCGGTCACGATTGAGGCCCTCCAAGAGACGACCCTCGCCGTGGACGAGGGGCAGCCTGACGGGCTCGCGCAGGGCGAGACCCGGACCCTGACCTTGACGGGCCGGACTGCTTTGTCTCTTGGGGACCTGGCGCGATTGACCGTGGTCCCCGGCGGGACGGACCCCCAGCTCGCGGGCGAGGCCTTCCGTCAAGCCAGCGCCGCCTGCGAGGCACGACTGGAGAAGCTGAAGGCCGCCGATCTGGAGGCGGCCAAGGCGCTCTTCGACGCTTGGCGCAAGCACCATGCGCGGCTCGTCAAGGCCGAGGAGGCCCTGGCGAGCCTCGCCCCGAAAGGCTTGGCAGCGCTGGAGCAGGCTGCCTCGCGCGCCAAGGAGGAGCTGAAGGGTCTCGAGGAGCGGCTGGAGGAGTTGCTCGGGGTTCAGGCTCGACTGGACGTCCTGGGCGCGTTGCTGGCGGCGAACAAGGTCAGCGCGGCCGCGTTCAAGGAGGTTCAAGCCCAGCGCGGCGCCTGGAGGGTCGACGAGGAGCGCACCCTCGCGCTCGCGGCTCGAGTGACCTTCCCCGAGGGGGAGCCTTGGCTGATCTGCGAGGCTGAGGAGCGCGAACTCGAGGGGAACTCGCGCCTGGCAGTCACCCCCGGCGAAGGAGGCCTCGAGGCAGCAGGCCTGTTGGGAGACGCTCGGCGAGGGCTCGAAGCGCTGCTCGGGAAGGCGGGGGTCGCTGATCTGGAAGCCGCCGAGGAGCGCCGCAACGCCGCGCTCACTCTGGAAGTGAAAATCAAGAGCGAGCGCAAGCGCCTCACGAGCCTCGCTCCAGGCGGCTTGGCTCCGCTGCAGGAGGAGTGCGCGGCGCTCCCCCAACTCGCGGACGAGGCCCAAGCAGACCTCGCTGAGGTCGAGGCCCGGGTCCAGGCTCTGGCCGAGGCGCTCGGTCCTCTCCGGGAAGAGCGCCAGGCGACGCGCGCTCGGCAAGACCAAGCCTCGCAGGCGAAGGACGCCGCGTCTGAGCACTTCACGACCCTCCAGGTCGAGGTCAGTGCCAAGGAGAGCCTCGCCAAGACGCTGAGCGCGAACGCGGGGGACGCTGAGCAAGCCCTCGTCGCGAGCCGAGCAGAGTCCAGCGACGCCGCGCTGAAGGAGGAGCGAGACCAGAAGGACGAGGCTGCGCGAACTCAGCAGGAGCTCGCGACCTCCCTCCGGGCCGAGGTCGAGGAACTCTCCCCGAGCCTCTGCGAGGGCGACCTAGAGCGCGCCCGTGGGGTCCTCGAGACCTCGCGGGAGCGGGAGCTCAAGCTGAGTAGCGAGCAGGCCGGGCTCAAGGCTCTCTTCGCGGCAGCGGCGGCCAAGGGGCAGTTTGAAGGACTGAGCGAGGCCACAGCAGAGCTCGACGAAGCAGAGAAGCGCCTCGTCCGACTCGAGCGCGCCGCCCGCGCCGCTCAGGTCTTGTGGGAGAGCGTCGGCGGCGCCTACGACGCGGCCCAGCGCAAGTTCCTCGCGCCTGTGGTCCGCAAGGCCAAGCCCTACCTTCAAGCCCTCCGACCCGGGACCTCGATCACCATGAACGCGGACCTCTCCTTGGACGCGGTCGTGCGGAAGGGGGCCAAGGAGAAGTTCGGCGAGCTCTCGGGAGGGACTCGAGAACAGCTCTCGGTGATCGTGCGCTTGGCCTTGGCTCAAGTCCTGGCCGAGGAGACGCGCGCCTTGCCCTTGATCCTAGACGACACCTTGGGCTGGACCGACGACCGGCGTTTCCTCGACATGGTCAAGATCCTCCGCCACGCTGCAAAGGATCTCCAGATCATTGTGCTGACCTGTCACCCTGAGCGGGGCGAGCGATTCGACGCCAAGTCCACGATCGACCTCGACGAACTCAAACGAATCAGGCTCGAGGAGGCTTCGTGAGCGATCCTTTGCCAGAGCCGGAAGGGAAGCCTGGGACAATGCGAGTTCACTTCGATCCGGCCTTCGACACTGGGGCCTGGCCGGGTCCCCTCTCGACGCGGGTCGCGGTCGCAGGCGAAGCCTGGGTCGGGCCGGCGGGCTTGCTGGGCTTGCTCGAGACCGACTTGGGGTTGGGCGGTCGCTGGCCGGGTGCGACGGAGCGCGCGGCGGCTTTGGTCCCGGCGCTCGCGGCCCAAGAGGGCTTTTGGAGCCGCTCGCTGGAGGCCGACGCGCTCGGGACCTCGCGCTTCCTGTTGGCTCAGCGAGATCGGCTCGTGGAGAGCGGCTGGGAAGGAGAAAGCGGCGGGCAGCGCCTGGAGGCCTTGGGGGCCGTCACGGCAGAGGTCCTGCCCGGCGAACCCGACCGTCTCCGGTGCGTGTGCGCAGCCTTGGAGCGACAAGGCTTGGACTGGGAAGAGGTCGTGCTCTACGAGGAGCCTGAGGCCCTCAGTTGGTTCTGGCAGCAGGTTCTTGAGGCATTGGGGGCTTGCGGGGTTTCGGTCCGGCTTACGGCTCCCGCTCCTGCCGAAGCGAAGGGGGACCTCTTGGCCGCTCAGAAGACAGGCTTCGTCCCCGCAGGAGACGGGAGCCTGTTCCTACTCCGGGCGCCAGGTCCCCTGGCATGCGCGGAGGAGGTCGCGGCATGGCTGGCGGCTCAAGACTCGCTCGAGGGGACGCTGATCCTCGGCGCCCACGCCGTGTTGGACTCGGCCCTGCGGCGCCATGGGCTCCCGGTCACGGGGGCGCCCTGCCCTGAGGAGCGCGACACCCTGCTCCAACTCCTGCCCCTCGTGCTGGCCCTGGGCGAGGCTCCTCCCGACCCTCGCCGCGCCCTAGAGTTCCTCTCGCTGCCCGAGGCTCCGCTCCCCCGGCGGCTGAGGAGGAACTTGCGTCGGGCTCTCCAACAGTGGCCAGCCGTCGGCAGCCCCGATTGGGACCTGGCCCTCCGAGAGGGCTTGGATGCGATCGAGGACGCCCAGCAAAGGCTGCGAGCAACAGAGCGAGCCGGTTGGCTCTTTGGGACCCGCGCGGCGGCCGGAAGCGGCAGCTACCCTCTGGCTGAGGCGCGGGCTCGAGCCAAGGCGCTCGGAGATTGGCTGCGCTCTCGCGCGAGGGCGGCCGCCGCAGACGAAGGTCCCTGGCTGCGGGCGGCTTCACAGTGCGCGGCCTTCGGCACTTGCCTCGAGTTCTTCGCGGGCGAAGAGCTCTCGACGGTCCAGGTTCGGCTCTTGGTCGAGGGTGTCAGCGCCGAAGCCGGAGCGGCGGTCCCCTACCCAGCGGAGGCCGGGTTCGCCCAGGTTCGCGAGCCGGGCGCGCTCGTGGGACCGGTCCGAAGGATCGTATGGTGGGGCTTCGAAGCGAGCCACGCGTTGACCGAAGCGGACACCTGGCTAAGTCCGGCCGAGCGCCGGGCCTTAGCCGCTGCAGGCGTCGAGCTGACCGACCCGGGGGACGCTCTGATCCGGGCGGCTCGTCGCTGGACTCGGCCCCTCTCTCAGGCGAGCGAGAGCTTGCTTTTGGTGTGTCCCGAGATCGGCCTGGACGGTGAAGAGGTCCACCCCCACCCCCTCTGGGACGAGATCGCGGCGCGCCTCGGAGGCGAAGCCAGCCTCTCGCTCTTGGTCGGGGCGCAGGTGCCGGGCGGCGTGTCCCCCGCTTCGTCTCTGCGCGAGCTTCAGCCCCTCCCGCGAGCGCAGCGTGACTTCGAGCTCGCGAACCCGAGCTTCGAGCTTCGTGAGCAAGAGTCGCCGAGCAGCCTGGGGACCTTCCTCGGCTGCCCCTTTCGCTGGGTGCTGCAGTATCCCGCCGGGCTGCGGGGGGGGGACACGGCTGCGCTCCCCGGCGCAGGGGACGCGCGCCTGACAGGTTCCTTGGCTCACGATCTCTTGGCCCGCGTGTTGGGGAGCAAGCTCTCGGCAGAGAATGCCCGTCGGGAGGCCGAGCGCCTCTTCGACGAGGAGGCGCCTCGCTTGGCGACCTTGCTCTTCTTCCCCGAGGCGAACGCGCAGCGGGCCAAGGTGCGGCACACGATCGCGGAGGCTGCGGCCGATCTCTCCGCTCGACTACGAAAGGCGAAAGCCCGGGTTCACAGCATTGAAGAGCCGGCCGAGGTCGAGGCCTTCGGGACCAAGCTCCGGGGCACGCCGGACTTGGTGTTGGCCGAGCCGCGGGCGGTGATCGACCTCAAGTGGGGCAGCGCCAAGTTCCGGAGTAAGGAGCTCGAGGAGGGCCGGGCTTACCAGCTCGCCTGTTACGCGCACCTCGTCCAGGGGGAGCTGGCGGGGAAGGGTCCGGTGGCGGTCGGCTACTACATTCTGAGCACTCAACAGCTCTTGACCTCCGAGCCCGAGGGGCTGCTGGGTGGGAGCGAGATCCCGGGTGCGAGTCCCGCGCAGACTTACGCGAGCCTCGTGGAGGCACACGCAGGAGAGAGCGCTGCCCTAAGAGAAGGGCGGGTGGTGGCGAGCGGAAACGGAGAGCCAGACCCCGACCAAGAACCCCGACCTGGGCTCCAGCTCGAACCGCCCTGCAGATACTGTGACTACGGACTCCTCTGCGGTCGCGATCTGGGGGGTGAGCTGTGAGCAAGATCGAAGTTGTCTCGGCCAGCGCCGGGAGCGGGAAGACCTACCACCTAGCGGGGATCCTTGAGGAGGCGCTCGTCACGGGTGAGGCCCGGCCCGAGGGGATCGTGGCGACGACCTTCACGGTCAAGGCCGCCGCCGAGCTGCGGGAGCGAGTTCGCGCGCGTCTCCTGCGGGCGGACCGGGTTCCCGACGCGCAGCGCCTGGGGGCGGCTCGAATCGGGACCGTGCATTCGGTGTGCGGGAAGTTGATTCGAGATCACGCTTTCCTGCTCGGGCTCTCTCCCGAGCAGCGCGTCTTGGACGAGGTGAGCGGGGAGGCGGCTTTTCAGCGCGCGCTCTCCCTCGTGATCACTCCAGAAGAGGACGCCGAGCTGAGTGGGCTCAGCTTTCGCTTCCATGATTACGACTGGCGCAAGGCGCTCAAGAAGGTGGTGAGCGGCGTCCGCTCGAACGAGATCGGTCCTGAGGAGCTGGAGTCCCACGCCCAGCGCTCGATCGCGGGGCTCTTGAGCCTCTTGGACGCACCTGCTCCCGAGGGCGAGGCCCTCGACCGGACTTTGCTGGAGGCCTTGGAGAGCTTCCTCACTGGCTACGACTCCGACCACGACTCGACCAAAATGACTCGCGGCGCCCAGAGGGAGATCGAGGCGGCCGCTCGTCGCCTGAAGTCGGGGCTTCCGCTCCAGTGGTGGACCTGGGCCAAGTTGACGGGACTCAAGATCGGAGCCAAGTCCAAGGCGCTCGGCGAGCCGGTGTGGAAGGCGGCGGCGGCCCACGATCGCCACCCGGCGCTGCGGGCGGACTTGACGCGCTTGATCGAGCTCGTGTTCGGCCTCGCGGCTCGCGCCCTAGACGCCTACCAGGAGACGAAGCGAGCCTGGGGGGTGGTTGACTTCGAGGACCAGGAGGCCCTCGCGCTCTGCCTGCTCCGGCGGGAGGAGGTGCGCGAGCGGCTGCGCGAGGAGATCGACCTCGTCCTGGTCGACGAGTTCCAGGACACGAGCCCGATCCAGCTCGCAATCTTCCTCGAGCTGGCGGCCCTGGCGAAGCGAAGCGTGTGGGTGGGCGATCAGAAGCAGGCGATTTTCGCCTTCCGAGGCACCGATCCGGCCCTCATGGACGCCGCGATCGAGAGCATTCTCGAGGGGAAGAAGCCGGCTCGGCTCGGGACCTCCTATCGGAGCCGACCCGTCTTGGTCGAGCTGACCTCGGATCTCTTTGGGCAGGCCTTCGAAGCGCACGGCCTCCCCAGGGAGCGCGTCCACCTCGAGCCTGCCTTGACGGAGGAGCCAGCGGGTCTCGGCCCTGTGATCGAGCGTTGGTGTTTGAGTTCCACGAACGTCGGGAACGACGCCAAGGCTCTGGCGGGCGCTGTGCGCGAGTTCCTCGCGGATCCCGAAGCGCTCGTCCGCGATCGCGAGAGCGGTGTCCCCCGTGCGGCGCGACCTGGAGATCTGGCGGTCCTCTGCCGGACCAACGATGGTTGCAGCGCGGTCGCAAACGCCCTCGAGGCGCTGGGCGTGTCCGCCGAGTTGGCGCGTCCCGGCCTTCTGGCGAGCGCAGAGGGTCGCTACGTGCTGGCCGCGCTCCAGCTTTGGGTGGACCCGCAGGATTCGTTGGCGGCGGCTGAGGTCGCGCGCTTGGTCCACTACGCGGACCGAGGCGCCGCTTTCTTGGAGTCGGCCTTGGCGGATCCCTACGGCGCGGGGTTCCGGGAGTTGCCGGAGGTCGCAGCGATCGAGGTGGCCCGTGAGCGAGCGCCGCGAGCAGGGGCGGTCGCGGCCCTCGACGCGGTGCTCCTCGCGAGCCGGGCCCACGAGTATTCCCTGGGCTGGGGAGAGAGCTCGCAGCGGCTCGCGAACCTCGAGGCGCTGCGAGCCCTGGCGGTGACCTTCGCTGCCTCGGGCGCGGGGAGCACGCCCGCCGGGCTGATCGCGCAGCTCAAGGAGCTGGCGAGCGAGGGGCTCGACACCCAAGGCAAGATCCCCTCGGCGGAGGCGGTGTGCGTTCGGACTTGGCACGGCGCCAAGGGCCTCGAGTGGGCGGTCACGATCTTGTTCCAGCTCGAGAATGATCGGGCTCGAGACGCGCTCGGTGTTGCGGTCGCCAGCGAGCGTGAAGGCTTCGACCTCGCGGCTCCCATGGAGGGGCGCTGGATCCGATTCTGGCCCTGGCCCTACGGCCAGCAAAGAAACGCCAACACCCCCATGTGGGACCGTCTCGCTTCGCAGCCTGCCCAGTTGGAGGCGCTGGAGCGTGGTCGGCGCGAATCGCTTCGCTTGCTCTACGTGGGCTGGACTCGGGCACGAGACCGATTGGTCCTGGCGGGACGGACTGGGAAGCTCCTCGCGGGCTCACTCAAGCGCCTCGCGTCTTCCGCAGGCACGCCCTTGCTCTCGGAGCCAGGCAAGGAGACGACCTGGGGTCAGACGACCTTGCCGGTAGTTTTGCGAGAGGGCGTCGTGACGCAAGCGCAAGCCCGTGAACCGGAGCCCGGCGCGGGCTATCTCGCAGCCGGTCCCGCCGATCACCCGGCCGCGCTGATCACCCCCTCGGCGGCGCAGGCGAGCGGGCAGGCCGGAGCGCTAGAGCGGCTCGGCTCCCGGCTGCGCCTAAGCGGGAACCCCGACATGCAGGCCTTGGGTCAGGCGGTCCACGGCTTCTTGGCTGCGGATCGACCCGAGTTCGAGCGCGAGCTGCGTCTCGCGATCGCCGAGCGGCTGCTCGCTCGCTGGGGAGTCAGGGGATCCTTGCCGGCCGAGGATCTGCTGACGGCCTCAGAGCGCCTCGGGTCTTGGGTCGGAGAGCGCTGGCCGAAGGCTCGCTGGCGGCGCGAGCTGCCGGTGGCGCTCCGCCGCGAAGGCGGGAGCCTGCTGCGGGGGATCGCGGACCTCGTGCTGGAGGGGGCGGGGGAGCTGGTCTTGGTCGACCACAAGTCCTTCCCCGGGACCGAGGCTCAAGCTCTCGAGCGGGCTCAGGGCTACGCCGGCCAGCTTGCGGCTTACGCCGAGACCCTCGGCGCCGCGATCGGCAAGCCGACGAGCGCCTGCTGGATCCACCTTCCGCTTCTGGGGCTGATGGTGCCGATCGAGCGACGGGGGTAGGCGATTCGGTGACTCTCAGAGCGTGATCTGCCGATCAGGGCCGAAGGGTGCCTTCGCAGGTCACGGAAGGCTACGCGAGCCGCTACGCAGGCGACGAGACCTCGGAGCTTCAACGGAGCCGTGACCCAAAGGTCACGGAAGGACTCGGCTCGAGGCGCGTCTCCGCCGTGGAGCCCCAGCTTCAACGGGGCCGTGACCCGAAGGTCACGGAAGGCAGATCGCGTCCCCCAGGCGGATCCGGGCGTCCGTGGCTTCAACGGGGCCGTGACCCGAAGGTGACGGAAGGATGCTGATTCGGTCCCATATGCCGCGCACGTCAAGCGGCTTCAACGGGGCCGTGACCCGAAGGTCACGGAAGGAGCGGATCACGCGCGAGACGGGATACCAGGCTGCGTGGCTTCAACGGGGCCGTGACCCGAAGGTCACGGAAGGGCAAGACGATCGGGAGAGCATGAGCTCGAGAGCTACCAGCTTCAACGGGGCCGTGACCCGAAGGTCACGGAAGGAACGGCCGACCCCGACGGGCCCGATCTCGATCTTGATGGCTTCAACGGGGCCGTGACCCGAAGGTCACGGAAGGGGCCAAACGGGCGGCGTCACGGCGGCGATGTTCGAAGCTTCAACGGGGCCGTGACCCGAAGGTCACGGAAGGGAGTGGGAGACGGGAGCGGAGGAGCCCAACCAGCGCGGCTTCAACGGGGCCGTGACCCGAAGGTCACGGAAGGGCCTTCCGCCTCTTGCGGCGCGCCACTAGTTCCGCCGCTTCAACGGGGCCGTGACCCGAAGGTCACGGAAGGCAATTAGCTTACGCAACTCACCAACCGTCATGCCTCGGCTTCAACGGGGCCGTGACCCGAAGGTCACGGAAGGCCGTCCACGCCGTCAAGGACCACTCGTATCCCTGGGAGCTTCAACGGGGCCGTGACCCGAAGGTCACGGAAGGAACGCCGTTCCAGACGCGCACCTCGCCGACAGCACCAGGCTTCAACGGGGCCGTGACCCGAAGGTCACGGAAGGCTGCCCAAACACCGCTGGGGGTGGAGAGGCGGTAGCACCAGGCTTCAACGGGGCCGTGACCCGAAGGTCACGGAAGGGCTCGTTCAGGCCACCCTCGAGGGTGACGAAGACGCTGCTTCAACGGGGCCGTGACCCGAAGGTCACGGAAGGTTCCTCCCGGCGATCCGCGCCGCGATGGCAGCGCGCGGGCTTCAACGGGGCCGTGGCCCGAAGGTCACGGAAG
>JAESQQ010000121.1 GCA_016765095.1 Planctomycetota bacterium
CAAGGCCTTCGCACCGACCGCTCGAAACGCGCGAGTTGATTCCTGTTGCCGTTGCTATTCCCTCTGTTGATATTCCGTGTTCGGGTGACCCAAGCCGTTCCTCCTCCTGAACTTGGACCGTTCGTCGCCTGGCATTGGGGTTTACCCCCGCCCGCCCCGCGGGCCGCGCCAATCGGTCTCTTGATCCACGCCCATGGGTCGTGGATCAAGGCTTGCGCAGGCCGCGGTTGATCCGGCTCGGGAGGATCGGGCCCTGGTAGATCAGGCCCGTGTAGAGCTGGACCGCGGTGCAGCCCGCCGCGAGGAGCTCGCGCGCCCGCTCGGGGCTGTCCACGCCGCCGACTCCGACCACGGGGAGGTCCCCGGCCCGCTCGAGGAGCGCTGTGATCCGACCCTTGCTGAGCGGGTAGATCGGGTGGCCGCTGAACCCGCCGCGGAGGTCGGGGCAGGTCACCGGACGCGTGATCGTGGTGTTGGTCGCGATCAGGCCTGCAGCGCCGCCAGCCCGGGCGACTTCGACCGCTTCGCCGAGCGCCTCGTCGCCGAGGTCTGGCGAGAGCTTGATCCAGACCGGGCGGCCCTGGGCCTCGGCCTGGGTCGCCGCCAGGATTCGAGCCAGCTCGTCCTTGGCCTGGAGCGCGCGGAGGCCGGGTGTGTTGGGCGAGCTGACGTTGATCACGAGGTAGCTCGAGAGCTCAGCGAGTCGCTTGGCGACTTTCGCGTAGTCGCTCGCGGCTTCGGCGTCCGGTGTGTCCTTGTTCTTGCCGAGGTTGACGCCGACGGGAATCTTCGGCCAGCGGCCGCTCGCTTGGAGGCGCTCGAGTCGCGCCCCGATCGCCTCGGCGCCCTCGTTGGGGAACCCCATGGCGTTGATCAGCGCTCGCTGGGCCTTGATCCGGTGCACCCGCGGGCGGGGATTGCCGACTTGCGGTCGCGGAGTGACGGTTCCGATCTCTACGAATCCAAACCCGAGCGCCTCCCAGACGGGGAGCGCGACCGCGTTCTTGTCGAGACCCGCCGCGAGTCCGACCGGGGAGCGCAGCTCAAGCTCGCCGAGGCGGGCGGGGACCTGTGGAGAGCGAGGGGCTAGGAGGCGGGCGAGCCAGCCGGTCCGCGCCGCGAGGGACAAGGTCAGCTCGTGGGCTCGCTCAGGGTCGAGGCTGAACAGGAACGGGCGGCCGCAGATGTAGAGAAACCCGAGCACGTCGGGTCGCTACTGCCCGTCGAAGAACTTGCCGTCTTGAGCTGACTTGAGGTCGGCTTTGGCGTCAGAGTCGCTTGAGTCGAGCTTGACGAGGCGCTGGAAGGCGTCGATCGCAGCGTCCCAGAGATTGGCTCTCAGCGCGGCCTTTCCCTTGGCGCGGAGGAGATCGGGGTCGTCCTCGTTGCTCTTGAGGCCGAGGTCCCAGGCCGCGATCGCGTCTGGGATTCGGCCCAGCTCGAGGAGGAAGTTCCCAAGCAGGAAGGGTGCCTCTTTGCGTCGCGGGTTCAGGTTCAGGCACGCCTTGACGTGCTTCTTGATCTCGCGCTCCTTGCTCTTGGCGTTCCGCCCCGAGGCCAGGATCTTGGCGTAGAGGTAGTTGAGGTCGTAGCTGTCGGGGAAGCCCCTGACTTGATCGCGGAGGAAGCTCGCGGCCTCTCGACTGCCGCCAGCCACACTGATCTTGGCCGTCTCCTCGACGAGCTCGGGGTGCTCTTTTTCGCGGCCCTTGAGCGCCTTGATCATTCGCCGGACGCCCTTCGTCTTGTCCGCGGCTTGGCTGGCTTGGGTGAGCGCTTTCCCGAGCAGGTAGTCGACTTCCCAGTTCCCCTGGCCGGCCTTCTCGAGCGCCTTTCGCGCGTTGCGGGGCTTCCCGTTGACGAGCAGGATCCGGCCCAGCGCGAGCTGCGCGCCCTGGTCGTCGGGGGCGATCTGAGCCGCCTTCTTGGCGTGGACGAGGGCTCCTTGGGGATCCTCGAGTTCGAGGCACACTCGACTCAGCTGGGTGTGAATGTCCGCCCGCGAGTCGTCGATCTTGAGCGCCGACTCGAGCGCCTTGCGTTCGCCCTTCTCGTTCTTGCGGCCCCGACGGTGACTCGCGAGGAGGAGCCAGAGCTCCGCGTCGTCCTTGGTCAAGGCCAGGCCTTGTTTGGTGATCCCCTCGCCGCCCTCGAAGTCCTCTCGCTTGAGGAGGAGCTTGCTGAGCGCCGAGTAGACCTGGGGGCGCTTGCTCTCTTGGCCCGCCGCTTTCTTCAGGTAGAGGATCGCGTCGTCCTCCTGGGGGGGCGACATGCGGAGCGCTGAGATCCCGCGGAGGGCGTCGGCGCCCGCGACCGAGTCGTCGTCTTCGAGCGCCTCAATGGCTTGGTTGTTGGCCTCGCGGAACTTGTCGTTCTTGAGCAGGTTCCAGGCGTAGGCCACGCGAATCTTGGCGCGGAGCGAACCCTTGTCGAGGGCCGCGATCGCGAGCTTCGCGAACTTCTTGTTGATCGCCTCGTCGTCGGTCTCTGCTCCAACGCGGGCCATGCCAATGATCGCGCCTTCGTAGCGGCCGTCGAACTTGAGCGCGGCCTTGAACTCCTTCTTCGCGTTGGCGTGGTCGCCGGCGTCGAGGTAGCTCAACCCAGCGTTGGTGTGGCTGGAGGGGCGGGACTTGGTGTAGAGGGTCTTGGCCAGGACTCCGAGCACGATCAACAAGATCAGGGCCACGCCGCCCAACAGGGCCGGGGTCGGGATCTTGCCCAGCGGACCGGAGCCAGCGACGATGTCGGAGCCGCAGGCCAAGCAGGCGTCGGCGTCAGAGGAGTTCTCGGCGCCGCACTCGGAGCAGGTGAGGGTTTCGGCTTCCACGGTCTCCTCCACCCTAGGGCTGGGCCACGCGGGAGCAGGGTATGCCAGCGGTCGTGGCACCGCAAGGAAGCCTGTCCTCTGAGGGGCGGCGGCATCTGTCGAACCTTCACTTCGATCGGGATCCGGGCTAGGATCTGGCCTCGCCGAACCCGCCCCAAGGGCGCGTTGGGCCCCTTTCCCCTTAACCCCCTTTTGGCGCTGAGGCCGGTTCTTGATCTCCAAGCGTGATGTCCAGCTCGGGAAGATCGCCCTCAAAGAGGGCTTTATCTCGAAGGAACAGCTCACCAAGTGCCTGGCCCTCAAGAAGAAGCTGGCCAAGGACAAGGGGAAGAAAGTCGCCTTAGGCGCGCTCCTGCTCAAGAAGGGCTACCTGACCAAGGAGCAGCTTCAAGACTGCGTCAAGCTCCACAACGCGGCGCTCGAGGACGCGGGCGAAGAGGGCGAGAAGAGGCGCAAGAAGAAGCGGCGCAGCAAGCGCAGCAAGGCGGTTCCTGCCGAGGACGAGGCTGAAGACGCGTCGGAGGAGCGGCCTGCGGTTAAGCGGAGGAGATCCAAGAAGCGAACTTCAGGTGGCGAGGAGGACGTCAAGGACGAGGGCGAGGGCGCCACGGCGACCGCGACCAGGGACGCCAAGGCCAAGACGAGCACGCGCAGCAAGCGCTCCCGGAGTCGACGAACCTCTCGGGACGGTCGCAGCAAGCGGAGCCGGAAGCAGGAGGACGGCGATCCGCTCGAGTCTGCGGTGGACGCAGTTGATCCCGCCGTGTTCGCGAGCGCGATCGGAGGCGAGGACGAGACCAAGGTTCGGCGCCTGATCGCGTGCCCCGACTGCGGAAAGAAATACCGCGTTCGGCGCAATCAAGTCGGCCGGCGCTTCAGCTGCCGCCGCTGCGATCACCGGATCAAGGTCCCCAAGGACCTCTTCCTTCGTGAGAGCGAGGTCAGCGAGGTCCACCCGGCAATGGAGGTCGAGGAGTTCGTGCTCGGGTCGGGCGGGGGCGTCGTCGAAGAGGAGGAGCGCCCAGCACGCAGCAAATCTAAGCGCGGGAAGCCCCCTGCTCCCATTGGCAAGGGCAAGGGCAAGGGGAGGGGGCGCAAGAAGGCGAGCCTGGCTGAAGCTGCGGCGCAGGCCGCAGCCGCGGTCGATCGCGTCGGCAAGGAGCCTTCGATCGCCGACTTGGCCGCCCAAGCGGCCACCTACAAGGCGAAGCCGCTCGCTCCCACGAGGAAGTTCACCAGCAAAGATCTGTTGACCATGGTCGTCACGGCGGCCGCGCTGTTCGGGATGATCTTTGGCAGCTACCAGTTCTTCGTCGTGATGCCGGCCAACGCAGAGACCGAGAAGGAGCTGGCTCGGCTGGAGGCTGAGTTCAAGAAGAAGTTCAAGGAGCCCCTCGACAAGGCGCTCGCCGCCGCCGCGACCGCGCAGCAGGACAAGAACCCGCGCGCGCTGGGGAACGCACGGGAGATCTTGGCGCAGGCCGCGCTCATGGAAGGCCTCCTCGGCGAGGTCAAGGCCCGCGCGACTGACTACGCAGCCAAGCAAGACGTCCAGACCAAGATTCGCCAGTACATGGAGGAGGAGGGCTACCTCTACCTCGACCAGGGCGGGCTCCAGGCGACTCGCGGGCTCGAGGTCTTGGGCAAGGCTCTCGAGCTTCCGGGCGTCGGCGACGAGGTCCGCCTCAAGGTCGCCTCGATCCAAATCAAGCACCGCCAGTTCAAGACGGCGACCAAGATCCTGTCCAAGGCGAGCGGCGACAAGGCCAAGGCCCTCCTCGGCTTGGCTTGGGAGCGGGGCGGCGTCGCCGCCAAGGCGAAGAAGGCCTATGGGAGCTTGAGTGATCCCCTGGGGCCGGTCTTGGCCGCTCGAGCGGACCTCGCGGCCGGCGATCCTTCCAGTGCGCTGCGCAAGATCAAGCTGGTCACGGGCCTCGAAGGCCAGGACCTCGCCGCTATGCACCTGGTCAAAGCCCTCGCCCTCGAGCAGACCAAGGACTTTGGTGGGGCCGGCTCGGCGTTCGACCTCGCGGTCGCCAACGCCAAGGGGAGCCCCATTCCCCGAGCGGCGCGCGCGGAGTTCAACCTCCGCCGCGGGAAACTCCGGGACGCGCTGGCCGACGCCAAGGCCAGCAACTGCGCACGAGGTCTGCTCGCCAAGGGCGACGCCCACCTCGCGCTCCTCGACCTCGACGCGGCAATGCTGGCCTATAAGGCTGCCTCTGAGAAGGCGAGCGACGAGCACAAGGCGCCGGACGAGGAGCGCCGGCTCGTGGGGGGCTACGTGGACCCCCTCCTGGCGCCTTCCCCAGACGACCCGGGAACGGTCGCCTACTGCCGACTGGCGCAGATCTACTTCGCCCAGGAGCGCTACCTCGAGGCCCAGGAGACGGTTCAAATGGCGCTCGCCCAGCACCCGACGGAGCCCGTCGCGCTCGCGACCCTCGCCCTGTTCGCGCTCCTCCAAGAGCAGCAAGGGAACTCGGACCTCTACCTCGACCGGGCGCTCGACCTCTGCACCAAGATCAAGAAGGACAAGGACAAGCCATACATAGCGTCCCCCGGGACGGGCTACGTGCTCTGGATTCACGGGCTCCGGCGTCTCCAGCAGTCGCGGCTGGACAACGCGATCGAGGCTCTTGAGCTGGCCCCCAAGTTTGACCCCGCCCTCCGCGGGCCCTGCGGCGTCCTCGCGGGACGAGCTCACGAGCGCAAGGGTAACGTGCGCAAGGCCGTCCCGAGGTTCCTCGACAGCGCGTCCGCCGAACGAAACGCGAGCCTCAAGCTGCTCAAGCAGTTCGTGGCCAAGGGGCACCCGCTCCCGCGGATCGAGAAATACTGCTACGCGCTCCTGGCGCGCAATCCCTACCACTCCCAGGCTCGCGTCATGCGGAGCCGGGCCCGAATGGCGGCTGGCAAGCACAAGGAAGCCTTGGCCGACGCCAACGCCGCGATCGAAGCCAACTCGAAGGTTCGGGAGGCATACCTTCACCGGGCCTTCCTTCTTCTGCGCGACCTGCCCCAGGACATGCGCAAGGCAGACCAGGGCGCTCAAGACGTGAACGCGGCGGTCGCCCTCGAGGGCGGCGGGGACCGCGCGACCTTGCGCTACGCCCAGGCCCTCGCCGCGTGGCTCGGCGGTGACGAGAAGGAAGCCCGGACGCAGCTCACGAAGTGCTTCGACGAGAACGAGGACTTCGCTTGGGCCTACGACCTCAAGGCCAAAATGGCGGAGTTCCTCGGCAAGACCGCCGAGGCCGCTGCCGCGCGCAAGAGGTTCGAGGAGTTGAAGGACAAGTAACCTTCTCGGCTGAGCAGGCCGCCCCGCTGAACAGGGGAGCCTGCCTGAGCGACGAACCTGAGCGATCGATCGGAGGCTCCCGTGCGACTGATTTCATGCGCCCTCTTCTGCTGCCTACTGGGTGCTATGCCGGGCTTCGCCCAAGACTCTCGCCCGGCGCCAGCGAAGATGCCCACCCCCGCGAAGACGCCGGTCCCTGCGAAGACGCCGGTCCCTGCGAAGACGCCGGCCCCTGCAAAGACGCCGGTCCCTGCGAAGACGCCCACGCCTGGGAAGGGGCTGGCCCCTGACCTGGTCAAGCCGACCTCGGAGTTGGCTGCGGTTTACAAGCGGCTCCCCAAGGAGAGCGAACCAAATCGCGAGGCCAAGCGAGCCTTCTTGGCGGCCTACCACTACTTGTTTCGCTACGAGGTCGACACCGCGATTCGCTACTTCCACCCGGAGTTTCGATTTCACCTCGGCGCGGGCAAGGTCAAGGCGGTCCCGCTCCCCGAGTTGATCAAGCTCTTTCAGGCCCAGGCGTCGGATCCCGATCGCCCTCCGCTTCCGGCGCTGGGGGCCACCGCGCAGCTCAAGACCCTGACCGTCGTCTCCTACGCGGAGATCAAGGCCGCCGAGACTCGGGACGAGCTGGCCCGCGGCTTTCGGATCGACGCCAAGGCCGTGTTGCCCCACATGAAGGCGGGCGACTTCCTGATCGTGGTCAAGCTCGTTCCGCCCAAGGGGAGCGACGTCGACCTCCCAAAGGAGCTCTACTCCGTGCTCCGTCGCGACAAAGGCCGGCTGAAGGTCGTCTTGACCGAGTAGAGGCCCCTGCGCCACCACTCCCCAGGGATCCAGCTCCCCGCTAGACTTGGGCCCATGCCCCAGCTTCTCCTCTACGAGGATTCCCGCTCGCTCTCTGCTTACCTCGCTGGAGCGGCGCTCCTCGACCCCGATCTCCCAGACGCCCAATGCGCGCACTTGGGCCTGCCCGAAGGCCAGCGTGGCCTGTTGTTTGTGGACGACCTGGGTCTCCCCACGGATCACAGTCGGGGGACTCGGCTCGTGAACGCCACCCTCGAGGGCGGGCGTGTTCGTTGGGACGAGGGCGAGACGGTGTGCGGGCCTTCGTGCGCCCTGGCTCAGGCAGTCCCTCCCGTCCGGAGCGCGAAGACGCCGACTCGAGCGGCGGTCCTCTACCTCGTCCACCCCGGTCAGCCCTTCGCGCGCTTGGTCACCCACCACCTCGAGCTGGGGATCGACGATCTTCGCTACGCCTCGGTTCACACAGCGGCCGGCGAGCGGATCGCGCTTGAGGTTCCGCGCCCGAGTTGGTTCCTCCTCGAGCGTTGGCTCGCCGACTACGCCGAGCAGGCCTCGATCTATCGCCAACTGGACGGCGTCCTCGGGCCCCGCCCAATCTATGTCGAGTGGGGTTACAGCCACCCCCTCGAGCCCTGGCTTCGGGACCCGAGCGAGGACGAGACCCTGCTCTTGATCGACGCCAGCGGGCTTCACCAGACGCTCAACCGCGGCCAGTTGAGCGACGTCGGGGAGGCGCTTGCTCTCGAGCCGACCGCGTTCCCGACCGAAGTCCTCACGCCGGCCACGTCGCCAGAGCTCCTCGAGGTGCGACTGCGCCTTGAGAGCCGGACCGTCCCCCAGAGCCCCGAACTCTGGATCCTGCCGGCCAGTCAGCGCGGGCGCCTCGAGACTCTCCTCGCGCAGACTCCCGAGGAGGAGCTCAAGAACCTAATGGTCGCCTGCGTCGAGGACGCGAGCGGCGAGCGCTTGCTCTGCGTTCGCGAAGTGATCGCGGGGCGAGCTCGGCTGCTCCCGCTCGGACAACGGATCTACGCGCCGCTCGAGGGACACCCGGAGCTCCTGGTGCCCTGCGCCGACGCGATCGCGCCGACGCTCTCGGTCGCCCGCTACGTCAAGGCCTTCGGTGTCCAGCCCGGCACGTTTACGGTCCTCGATCGACTTCCCGAAGACGCCGAGGCCAGCGCGGGTCGGATTCGCGTGACTCGGATTCCAAAGGCTGCCTTCGACCGAGTCGAAGGGATCGTGCGCTTCGTGTTCGACGGCCACGCGAGCGAGCTCGAGGCCGCGCTCCTCGCGAGCCCCTTCGATCTGGGTGTGTTCGCTGAGGAGGACCTCGTGCCTATGAGCGTCAAGCGGGTTCGAGAGGAAGGGCCCGCGCGCAAGCCGGAGCCGAAGGCCACCAAGGAAGCCGCGGCGACTCCAAAGCCGAAGAACAAGCTCTTGGCCCGCCTCTTGAGCCCCTTCAAGCGCCCCACGATCAGTCCGCCGGCCGTCGAGGCCGAGGCGTCGCGCGACCCACGTCGCGAGGAGGTCGCCGCGATCGAGCGCGAGCTGACGCTCGGGACGCCAGAGCCGGCCCACTGGCTTCGCTTGGGGCAGCTTGGGTTCGACCTCGACGAAGTCTCGCTCGGTCTGCAGGCCTTCGAGCATGGGCTGTGGCTCCTCTCGGGTGAGGAGGCGCTCGCCGCTGAGGAAGAGCTCCGACGCCTGGCAGGTGTCGCTGGAGAGACGGGGGTCAGCTCGACCCGCGATCTCTACGCGCGGGTCTTGGGCTACCGAGACGAGCTGGCGCGCCAAGGGAACGACGCGGACGCCTATCGGCGCTCGACGGAGGCGATCTACGGTCTCCTTCGCGACCAGGAGGGGCGGCTCCGCAAGAAGTCTCGCTGGCTGCTCTGGCGCCAGGTCTTGCTTGAGACGGGGGACGCGATCGAGGCCGAGCGCCAGCGCGAGGCCCTCCTCTCTGATCTCGTCCTGCGCGGCGTCGAGGAGCGCGAGGTTCCGCTCTTTGTGCCTCGGATTCTCCTCGAGGAGCACGGGCAACAGGCTGCGGCTGGGAGTCGCGCCCAGGGCGCGCTCTCGTTCCTGCGCGCCGCGGAGAGCTTCACGACGAGCCTCCCGCATCCGGCCGTGCAGAGCGTCTCTTTGGCCCACGTCGGTTGGGCTCTGGCCGAACTCGGGCAGGCCGATCGCGCGGCTCAGCTCGCCGAGCGGAGTCGCGAACTCGCGGGCAGCCGGGCGGGAACGCCGCCCTATCTGGCTTGGCGGGGCGAAGCCATGGCGCGGGTTGGTTCGATCGCAGCTCGGACTGGGGGGCGCGAGGCGGGCCGGCCGGGGCTGACCGAGGCCCTCGCGACGATCCGAGCGGAGCTGCGGGCTCACCCCGGGCCGCGGGACGCGAACGGGACGCGCGCTCGCAAGGCGCTCATGACCTGGCTGAACGTCGTCGCGGAGCTCTGGGGCTCTGAGACGCCGGGGGATCCGCTCCTGGTCGAGGCCCTCGACGCGATCGGGGAGCTGGCGCTCTCGTTGCGGAGCAACGTCCTCCAACAGGCTCGGGCTGACCTCGAGAAGCTAGGCCTGGGCGGCAAGTCGCGCGCGATGCTCGCCGACCTCCTGACGCCCAATCGGCTCAGCCAGGCCCAGCGAGAGTTTCAGGAGCGGAGCTCGGCTCCGATGGCCCACAGTCCCTTCAACGCGTATCAGACTCACGTTCAAAACGCAATGACCGCGCTGGGCGACAGCGGCCAGGGGGCGGGGTTTGAGCTTCGCGAGGCCCAGATCGTGGTCGAAATGTTTATGGAGACGCCAGAGCTCGTCGACGAGTTCGCGATCGCTCCCTTCCTCCAGGCGCTGCGCAAGTTGCCCGGCGATCCTTGGCTTGTCGTCACGGGCGCCAACGAATCGCTCCGCGCGGGCGGGCACCTCTACGCCGCGCGCCTGCTCGTGATCGCGGGCCTCCGGCGTCTCGCCGAGCTACACGACCGCGAGCGCGGACCCGGGCTGCTGGAGGCCGCGATCGAGGAGGCCTGGAGCCAGGAAGGGAAACGCGGGAGGCTCCGGATCAGGCTCATAGTCCGGCTAGTGGACTTGATCCCAGCGTTCGGAATGCGCGAGCGCGGGCTGCGGCTCTTGGCCCACGTCCAAGACACGGTCGCCAGCCGCGAGGACGACGTCTACTGCCGGAACGAAATGTTGATGGCGACGACGCTCGCGGCCAGCCAACTCGGCGACAGCCAAGCCAGCTTCGACCTCGTCGAGAAGGCAGCCCAAGTCGCTATGGCCGAGTTCCAGTCGAGCGAGGGTCGAACGAGGCACTTGCTTTTCGAAGCGATCGCGTCTTGTGTGCGTGGCGCAGGCAAGTTGGGAGATCCTCGTCGGGGTCAGGGCCTCGTCGACGAGGTCGCCGCCGCCGCCGAAGCTGCCTTGGCTGGGAGCGCCCCCAACGACCTCGGGCGGTACTTCTACTGCGTGACGCTGATCGCGTGCGGGTCGACTTCCATGATCCTGGGGGAAGGCAAGCGCGCGGGCGAGCTCTTCGAGAGCGTCTTGAATCACGTCAAGACTCTCTCGCCATACGATCAGAGGGACCTCCTCCTCGAAGCAGCCGACGCAGCGGCCGCGCTTGAGGGCGATCAACGCTACGAGCTCGCCGCGCGGGTCCTCGAGGGGGCCCAGCCGATCGCGAGCAAGGGGAATCTCCACAACGCGTTCGCGATGCAGCTCGTCGGGCGCCTGGTGCGCGAAATGGTCAAGGGCGAGGGCGCGTTCGCGAACGCGCTCAAGCGGTGGAAGGCTCGCGAGGAGCGGGCGATCAGAGATCGCGTGGCGCACGAGGAGATCGCTGGGGCCTAGCGGTCTTGCGCGGGCGGGGGCGCACTCGCTGCGAAGAAGAAGACAACACGGAATATCAACAGGGAGTAGTAACGGAAACAGGGAATGTCCTTTCGTCCCTGCCCGCCACACGAGAAACGCGTGACCCTCCGTCGAGGGCCACGCGTTAGGGATCACAGAGAGGCCTCCGGTTTAGCGGATCCGCACGTGGAAGTGCCGGTTGTGCTTGGGCCAGGGCTGCACGCCGCGGACTCGCGAGTCGAGGAAGAAGATCAATTTGACCCTCATTTCGCTGCGGAGGAGCGTGATCACCTGCTGAGTCAGGGGTCGGCTGTAGGCCCTCTGGCGATACTCGACTCGATTCTCGCTGCCGTCGTTTCGCATTGGGCGAACGTCAGCGTCCACTCCACGTTCGTGACTCGCGTGTCCGACGATGTCTCCTCCGTTCTCGAGGCTCAGGTCGCCGACACCGATCCGAGGAGCTCCGGGATTCGCGGCCTTGAATCGACGCGCCGCTCGCTCGATCCCGTAGACCAGCGCGGACCGGCCCCAGCGCTTGCTCGAGGAGTAGTAGCCGTAGAAACCTGGACCTGAGGAGGCGAGCTGAATGAAGCCTGCTCGGGAGCGGCGCGAGCTGCTCGCGTAGCCGCCGGTGTTTCCGCTGTTGCCGGTGCTCCCGCTCCCGGTGTTTCCGCTCCCGGTGTTTCCACCGGGGCGAGTCGAGCTGAGGTAGGTCGTGTGCACGTAGCTCACGCTGCCTCGGTAGTTGATCCGAGCCCAGTCGCCCGTCGTCCCCGTCACGGCGACGGCCTGGCCGTAGCGGAGGCCACCGCGAGAGCGGTAGCGAGTCGAGGGTCCGCTCCGCACGTTGAGGCTCGAGGCCGTCACGTAGCGGGTGACTGAGGTGCTGGTGGATCCCCCGTTGGTGCTCCCCGAGCTCACATTCCGAAGATAGCGGGAGTAGGCATAAGCGGATCGACCGTTGTAGCTGACGCGGGTCCAGTTTCCCGAACTCCCAGTCCGGGTCAGCCGCGTGCCGCGGCGGACGGTGGCGATCACGGAGTTGCGCGAACTGGGCCCTGTTCGGAGATTGAGGGCGCTTGCCGTCACCTCGACCGACTGGGCCAGGGCAAACGCGCTGCTGGCAAGAATGATCGAAGCGGCAAGCGGAACGGATTTCATATTCAGCACAAGAGCCTCCAAAGCCCACATGGACCCATAGCCAGGCCGGAGCTGGCACCGTGCACGATCCGCACACTTTTTCTTAACTCGTTTCATTTCAATGCTGTTCGAATACATTTCAGTTACAGAAGGCCACTGAGACTCCCTCCCTTGGGCTCCTTGCGGGCCTGAGGTAGAGTCGGCCGTCCACTTTGGAGCCTCATGCGCAGCCTCGTTTTTGCCCTAAGCCTCATGGTCCTAGCAGGATGCGCGAGTTCGCCCGTCCCTGAGGCACCCGTCTTGGCACAAGGCGAGGAAGCCTCGGGCCACTGTCGGCGATTCGAGATCGTCTATCGGGCCAAGCTGAGCGCGCTTCCGGCCGGCGCCCCCTTTCGGGCTTGGATCCCTGTCCCGACCTCCAACGCCTACCAGACGATCGGTCCCGTCAAGATCGAGCTCGACTGGAAAGGAACGATCGAGCACCGCTACACCAAAGAGTCGAGGTGGGGAAACCGAGTCCTCTACTTGGAGGGATACAGCGACGTGCCCGAGGGAACGGTGACTCTTCGCTATCAAGTCGAGCGCGCCGAGCGCAGCCAAGACCTGACGACGCTCCCCGAGGGAGAGCTGGGTAGCTCCGAGCGGAGCCGGTCTTTGGCGCCCACGAGCCGGGTCGTCGTCAGCCCTCAGATCAAGCGAGAGGCCGAGGCGATTGCGGGTGCTGACGGCTCGCTCCTAGTGGCGGAGGGCGCCTACGACCACGTCGCGGCCCAGATGATCTACGACAAGACCGGTGTGGGGTGGGGCCAAGGCGACAGCCACTACGCCTGTGAAGTCGGCAAGGGCAACTGCACCGACTACCACGCCTACTTCATGGCCCTTTGCATGGCTCGCGGGGTCCCGACCCAGTTCGAGATCGGCCTGTTCGGGCCCTACGAGAGCCGCCCCGACGAGGTCTACGAACTCGGCGGCTACCACTGCTGGGCAGAGTTCTGGGCGGGCGACTGGGTTCCGGTGGATATCTCCGAAGGAGACAAGGTGGGGATCCGCTACCTGGGCCGCCAGACGCCAAACCGAGTCACGCTCAGCCGGGGGCGCGACCTCGTCCTTGAGCCTGCGCAGGCTGGCCCACCGCTGAACTACTTCGTGGACCCCTACGTCGAGGTCGCAGGTGCCCCTCACGCCGGAGTGAGCAAGCAGGCCACCTGGCGTGACCTCCCCTAGTGGGTGACGGATCACACCGCACCGTCACGCTAACGACCTGAGCGATCCTGTCACGGGTGCTCGTCCTGGCCATTGAGCCATAGGCGCGGAGCCCGAAGCGCAGAAAGAAGCTCCTCTGGAGAAGGGACCTCCGCGCATGGGCGCCCCGAGACGAGTCCCAGCGCCCCGCAGATCGCTGCGCGGCTAGCTTCCCGGGGTAGGCAAAATGGCCGCGCGAGTCTGCAACGATCGAGGACATACAAGACTGACTCCATGCCGTCGTCTACTTCATTCACTAGCCCATGAGTCTGAAAGACGGTTTTCCCCATGTGGCGCACCGCAGCCAGCGCCAGTTGAGTGGCTCTGATCGGTTCTCCAAGACGAATGAACTCCTCAGCTTGACGAGCTAGTCCAGCGACAACGGGCTGGCGGAAGTAATCATCCAGCGCAGGATCACGACTTCTTCTGATCTGCTCACCAGCAAGCCATGCTGCCGCCTCCGAGGCGACTGCCACTCGAACGAATGCCTCCGCGAATGCCCTAAGGGCGGAGTAGTTCCTCTCTATGGATGAGGCGAAACCGGACAACCCTGGTGACACGTTCCGCTGGCCGAGGAGCCCGCCCGCCGAACGACACCCAAGAGCCTGGGCTAGGAGGACTCGCTCCTCGCGGGCGGCCAGGTCACTCACCCGCCAGGAAAGCCACTCGGAGGCTCCCTGTAAGTCGCACTCCTCGGCAAGCTCGAGAAGTGAGAGCCCTATCGCTTGTCCCCCTCTAGCATTGGCCCACAGCGTCGCTACCGGGTCGCCCCCTCGACTGATCGAGCGTAGCTCAGAGTCCATTTTTCACTCTTGGTCGCCCTGCCTTGCTGGGTCCGCCATCATGGCACGACGAGACACCCAAGCTGATCGAAGGCGATTGCCCTCTCAGGACCAGGAGCCGTCAGGTCGCTGCACCGCTGCCCACTCTCAGACGTTGGAGTCGCCCTGCAGCACCGCAGGGGTCCGGGAAGATTGCTGATCACGAGCTAAGCGGACAGTACGCCTCAGGAGGGGTGTTCAGACGAGAAACGAGGTCTGGCGCCTCGAGTAGCCAGGGACCTCCTATCTTGGCGACGCGACTGGCTTGCACTCCTCGACTCGAATCAAGCCGCCCTCGGCCAGGAAGACTCGATACGAGCCGACCTTGTCCAAGACGGTTTGGAGCGTCTTCTCGTCGACGACCAAGTCGACGTCTACCTCACCCTGCAGGCTGTCGGGCAGCTCGATCGAGTGGCCCCTGTAGGCGGCGACCAACTGGAGCACGGTTCGGACGTCCGCCTCCTGAAACTGCAGGGTCACGATCTCGACCTGGGAGATCCGCAGCAGCCCCCCCACCTCGCTGACCTCGCACCTGGACATCTTCGCGAGGATCATGAGTGCATCTCGGACCGGGATCGACTGGAGCGAGATCGTGGTGGTCTCATGGACGCTTGGGTCCACCTCGATCGGAAGGCCCGAAACCTGGCTGATTCGCTCGACGACGACGGACAGGTCCTCATCCTCCGCCTCGACGTCGATCCTCACGTCGCCGCTGATCACCTGCGCTGGCGAGCTGAGGGTGACGGAGAGCGGGCTTCCGGGTCCGTCGTCGGGTGGCGGCAGGTCGTCCGGTGCTGGGCAACCCGATACGAGGGCCAAGCACACCAACGCGGCAAGCGCCAAGGGAGTCCAGCGAGGCGGGGAGGAGTCACTCACACTCTCAGCCTAGCGACCCTGATCCCCGAAGCCCCGGGGAGGGGGTGCCCAAGTTTCCTAGGCACTGCCGATAAGGGGACCGGAGACCCTATGGCCGGGCGAGTATCAAAGACGCAGCGGTGCAGCTCGGCTCATGAACCTCGAGTAGGGCCAGCTTTCGTGGACGCTTCCCACGATCTGGTAGCAACCGTGCTCGCTGCTTCCACCACCGCTGACGGCTCACACGAATACAGCCCAGAGCAACTGAAACTGTTCAGCTCCAAGACGTACAGGCTTCCGTCGCTCTCACACACGTCCATGGCGTAGAGCGGATCAGGACGCCAGCGGACTTTGGATAACACCTCCTCCACGAACGACTGCACGGAGTCTGGACAGCCGGCGCGGACATCGCGCACTCCCCCGTCGCAGTACTGGCTGGCCGCAACGAACCGCCCCTCCGCTACCACGATTCGCCACTCGGTCCCCACCGGGCGAGGCTCGGCGACCAGAACGAGGGTTTCCCGATCGTAGCGAGCAGGCGCTAGCGCACCGAGGAAATCATCAATGGACACCAAGCGCCCCGGAAACAGCTTCTGAACGCCGTCAGGTCTGACGAAGACCTGGTCGTTGTGGGCGAAGGAAGTGAAGAGCCAGTCGCGGTGACGAATGGCCTCGCCTCCCGGCATGAGGGTGTAGCGTTGGTTGAGGAGGTGCGGCCCGAAATGGGCGTAGTAGCGAGAGCAGGCGAGGTTCTCCGTGGTGCACCAGCCGCCCGGCGACCACGCTCTGTGAAGCTGGATTTGTCGCATGAGCGGCAGCGTGCCCCAGTAGATGACGCAACTGCCGGGCTCCAGACCGGCTGAACCGACAATGTCCTCGGGAGCCTCTCGCCCTGGCCGGTAGCGAACGTCGACACAGCGCATTCCCTGACGCCGGACCTCCTCAGCGATGGCCTCGGCTTCCCTGAACTTCCCCTCTTCAATCAGCCAGGTGGGTTGTATAAGACTCCCAGCCGCTCCTAGTCCGATCGTCGGCCTGACCTAGCCTGGCACCCTCGCCCCGGGCGCGCCAAGCCCAGCTAGCAGGGCACGAAAGCGGGGGTCGGGGACCTGCGGGAGGAGGTGCTTGACGGCGTGCATTGCCCGTGGGCTCGTCGGCGCAACCGGGAACAGCTCCTCGCGCTGAGCCCAGGGGTGGCGCGCGATCCGGTCGAACAGTCCGCCGAGGTCCGTCGGGCTTGTCCTGATGTAGATCGGCTGAGGGCCGGAGTCGAACTCGCTGGCCCCCTCAAGCAGCTCGCCGAGTCCAAGTCCGTCTCGTCTCCTCCTTCCGACCACGGCTGACCTCCCCGAGGATCCCCCTGACTAGCCGAGGTCACCTCGCACCGTCATGGTGTGCGGGTGAGTGATTCCAACCTCCGAGAGCTAGAGCGCAGGTGGCGCGAAACAGGCGGCGTTGAGGACGAGGCGGCTTGGCTCAGGGCGCGGGTGCAGGCGGGGGAGTTGGAGCAGAGTAGGCTGGAGTTGGCAGCGTACTGCGGGCACGCTCCTGCGGGGCTCTCGATCTGCGGAGACGTCGCGAGGCGCCTCAGCGAGAGCACGTTCAGCATGGACGAGTCCACGAACGTACAGGCCTGGTGCTACGGGTTGCCGGACCTCTTCGAGCATGAGGCCGCGATTCGCCTAGCCCTGGAGTTCGCCTGGCGTGCAGAGCTAACCTGGCGGACCGTCGTTCCTCCGACTGATCTGAGCCCTGCGATCTTTGCGGAGTTGGTGGACCGTCCTCGCAGAGCCCTGGAAACGTTCGACGAGTTTCTCTGTGGGTCAGCCAGTGGGGAATCGCTTGCCGTAGCCCACAGCCTTCTGGAGGAAGTCAGCAGGGAGTGGGGCGATCCGTTTGGAGAGCCCATTGAGGAAGGCCCCGAAGGCGTCAAGTGGGAAGCCTTGGGCTATGTCGCCAGGTTCTGCGATCTGCCGGGGCATCTCTACGCAACTCCGCTCTGCTGCGAGGATTACGTCGAGGAGTTCACCTCCGTCGGCACCTTCGTCGGCCACGTTCTCTACGAGTCCCTCTTCTCTCGCACCGACTTCGCCGCCTCGAAGACAGAGCTCTCCAGGTGGGCTCTCGGCTACTGCGATCCGGTTCGTGAGCGCGTCCAGGCTCGCCAGCGGGACGCTGCCCGTGAGTGACACGCGGCTCAGAGAGCTAGAGCGGGCCTTCGTGGAGAGGAGGGCCGCACCTTCCTGCCTTCCGGCACCTTCTTGCCTCCCCGACGACCTCCCCGTGGGGCTAGCCGAGGTCACCTCGCACGGCGCGGGGTCGCTGCCGGGGAGGCCGATCGCAATGCCCGCACAATTGATTGGCGGTGACTGGCAGTTCACAACCGACGACGCGCGCACGAAGCTCAAGCGCCTCTATTCAGCGAAGTGACGAGAAGCGTCTGGCGGGGAACGGGAACTCGGTTCTCGGTTCTGCCTTTCTGCCGCGGCAGAAACCTCTGCTGGGGTCGGGAACGGGAACGCTGTTCTCACGTGCGCGAGGTCCTTGGTTTCTGCCGCGGCAGAAACGTCTGCCGAGGCCAGGAACGGGGAACACGCAGACTCGGGTCTGTTTCAAGTGAGAACCCGGCAGCGGCCGACGAAGGTTGGGGCAGGCCCGACGAAGCTTGGCTGGCATGAACAGTGACGGGGGCTCCGAAAGGCAACAGTTCGGCGGGGTTCCAGGGGAGAGAGACTCCTGCTGGTGCGAGCCTCGATCCACATTCTACCGGCCACCTCCGACGCCTATAAGCGCGCGTCTCTCGCGGACAAAGACATGTCCTAGCCGAGCGAGCGGCGATCCCCAGCCGAGTCCAATGCGCCACCCGGATCCGCGAGCCCCACTCAGGTTTGACGGATGGCTGCCCTTAGCGCTTGTTCAGAGCCCAGTCCCAGTCCAACTCGACGACCTTGAGGCCTTTCGCAGCGAGCCGCCGCTTGGTCTTGGCGTCGACGAAGCGCGAGACCCAGCGGAGGTTGTCGGCCACAGATCCGCTCCCGAAGTCCTTCCCGAACCAGAAGAATATCTTGGAGAGGTGAAGCGTCTTGCCTTGGAACTTCAGCCCGCGGATCGGGCTCGCGAGCCAGACCCGGACGTTGTCGTCGAGTTGGCGATCGAGTTTGCCCTCGCGGTAGGCCTCGGCTCTGAGGGGGGGGCAGCCCTTGCTCGCGCACACGATCGCGGCGTGAATCCGCGGGTCGCCCAGCGGCCGGAGGATCTCGTGTTCGATCGCGTTTAGGGACAACTTGCGCGGGCCGAAGGTGTAGTGCTTCCAGATATCGTAGCGCTTCCCAACTTTGTCCTTGATTGACTTGAGTGGGCAAAACTCGATAATCCCTTGGATCGTGAGGGCGTTGTAGACGTTGATCCAGTGGGCGAGGGTCGCCTTCTTGCTCCAGCCCTTGGTGTCGAGCTTGGCGAAGGCCTTGACCGTCGATCGGAGCGCAGCGAGGTGAGCCCGGTTCTTCTTCCAGGCTGCGTAATCGACGTTGCCCTGCTTGTCGACGTAGCGCTTGAGGAGCTGATCGAGCTGAGCGGTCGGCCCGATCGGGCGAGACTCTTGCGCGCTTGCGAGTTGCGAGAGCGGGATCAGAAGGGTGAGAGCCAGAGCCAAGGTGCGCATGATTCCTCCAGGCGTCTCGATTGGCGACGCGGCGAGGTTATCCCCCAGTGGGCCCTTGGTTACTGCGGGCGCTTGGTTACTCGACCTTCTCTTCGACCTTCTCTTCGACCTTCTCCTCGACTTTGTCTTCAACCTTCTTCTTCTTGCCAAACAGGGAGGCCCAGAGCCGGGAGAAGAAGCCGGGGCGCGGCTCTTCCTTGGCCGAGGGAGGGGACTCGACGGCAGGATTGTCCGTTTCGAGGTCGGCTGCGCTTGGAATCGTGAGCTCGGGAGCGGTGAAGCCGAGGCGTTCCGCTTCGGGGGAGGGGGCCCCGGCCGCTGGCGGAGCAAGGGGGTCGTAGCTCTGGGAAGGCGGAGGCGGTCCGCC
>JAESQQ010000011.1 GCA_016765095.1 Planctomycetota bacterium
GCTGCTCGAGGGCCGCCGCCCCCTCGCGGAGCGCGAGGCCTTGGTGAGCGCGCGCGCGCACGAGGGGATCTGCGTGATCGAGGTAGTCGAGGGCGAGGTCCTCGTGGCCGACGACCAACGCCAGGCGGCGCCAATCCTGCTCGTCGCTCCCCTCGATGAGGACGTCGGCTGAGCCGCCGAGCCAAGACGAGAGCCAGAGTCGCTCGCGCTCTGCTGCTTCGGTCTCGGCCCCTTCGGCCACAGGGGACGGGGTGCTCAGGGCAGCCCGTGTCTCTGTGAGCAGCTCTTCTGGGAGCGCGTCGCTCGCGACCCGACGGGTCCAGATCGCAGCGCGGGCGGCCGCTCTCCACTGGCCGAGGTCCGCGCGGGCCCGACACGCGAGGACCCCCGCCTCTGCTATGGGCTCTGGGCCGAGGCGACTCGACTCGAAGACCGTCTCAATCAGCGCGAGAGCCTCGCTCGGCTCGCCGCTGCGCAGGTGGCGGCGGGCGAGGTCGAGTCGGTCTTCGGGCCCGATATCTCCGGCCCGAGCGAGTTGACGTGTGTCGCGATCCATACCGCCAAATGGTGGCACAGGCGAGCCGCTTCCGCCCCCCGGACCGGCGACTCCCGGGCGCCCCGGCAAGTCCGAGTCTCCGACCCGACACGTGTCCTTCCGCCTGGGGGGTTGTCCAGATAGGCTGGAACCTGAGTTGGAGGCAGCGTGCCCGCAGCGAGCACCCCACCCTCGATCAGCTTGGTCGAGCCCAAACAAGTCGGCAAGGTTCTGCACCTCCCCGCCAGCGGGCGGGCGATCGTGTGCACCGACTTGCACGGCAACCTCCCTGACTTCCTGGCCGTCGTCGAGGCGTTCCGCCAGGCCCTCGTGGACAACGCCGGCGACGCCTACCTCCTGATCACGGGCGACCTCGTGCACGGCCCGCGCTACTCACCGCGCAACTGGCCAGAGCACCTCGGCAGCTTCTACCGCGACCAGACCGAGGAAGTCCTCGACTCCTACCTCGAGCTCCGAGAGGAGTTTCCCCAGCGCGTGTTCACGCTGATCGGCAATCACGAGCACAGCCACATTGGCGGACCCGACACGCGCAAGTTCCACAAGGACCCGAGCGAGACTGAGTTTCTCGAGGCCACGGTCGGAGCCGAGAAGACCGAGGTCTACAAGGCCTTCTTTCGCACGCTCCCGATCACCTGCATTATGGGCAAGGGTGTGATCGCGACCCACGGCGCGCCGCGCGTTCTGAGCGCAGGCTACGACGAGGTCTCCCAAGTCGAATACGGCGGGCACGACCACCTGACGGTCCGCGAAATGCTCGCCGTCCCTGTGCTCGGAGAGCTGTTTTGGGCGCGCAACTCTGGGCCGCTCGCCGTCCGGCGCTTCTTGCGGCGGATGGAAGTCAACGACCAACCGAACCATATTGTCATTTACGGACATGACCCGGTCCGCAAGGGCTACTTGCGCGAAGGCGACGAGCAGCTCTGCTTCTCGACGAGCTTCGGGCTCAAGAACGAGAAGAAGGTCTACTTGGAGCTGGATCTCACGCGCGAATACAAGACGGTTCGCCAGCTTCGCTACGGGATCGACATCATTCCGCTCTATCCAGACCTCGCCGCCGCAAGGCGACGCCGCCCGAGCTCGGCGTCGGGCTAAATGCGCGTCCTGCTCTGCCTCCTCGGCGCGCTCGCGTTGAGCGCTTGCTCCTCACCGGCTCCCCCTCGCTTCTTTCGCCCGCCCCATGAGGTTCCGACCGCAGCGCCCCTGACGAGCCGAACCCTCGCCCTCGGTCCGACCACCTCGGGCCAGCACCTCGGCGATCGAATCATGTGGCGCCGCTCAGACGTCGAAGTCGGGTTCTACGACCAAGAGCGCTGGACCCAACCGCCGGCTCGCTTCGTCGACCAAGCTCTGAGCGACGCCTTGTTCGTGGCGCGAGGACTGCGCCGCGTCGAGCGCGGTGGGCTCGCCCTCAGCGTTTCGCTCGAGGCTTTCGAGGAGGTCCTGCTCCCGAAGCACGAGGCGCGCGTCGAACTCCGAGTCCTCCTCGTCGACGGCGAAGGTGCCGCACTCCTTGAGCGGAGCGTGCTGGCGACGCGACCCGTGGCCAGCGAAGACGCCGAGGCCATGGTCCGCGCGCTTGGGCTCGCACTCGACGCGGCCATTGAGGAGCTCGCGGACGCGATCCAAGCGGCCGCTATCCGCGGCTGAGCCACCGCCACCGCGTCTGGGCCACCGCCACCGCGTCTGGGCGAGAAACTCGCCGCTGCTCTCGTGACCCTCGCTCCCAAGGCGCGTCCTAGGGAGCAGAGCCTGGCCAGCTCACGCTTTGCCTCCCCAACTCGAGGGAGTCGGGAACCAAAGCGACCAAACGCGCGTAGGAGGGGCTGGTCAGAAGCTTGAAGGAGATCCCATGAGCGTTCCCACCTGGTCCGGCGACGAGCACACCCTCGGCAACTTCCGCTATCGCGTGCTCTGGTTCCGAGTGCTCCTGATTGCAGGCGTCTCGATCGGCCTGACGGGCTCCTTCGCGGCGGGCTACAAGGCCGGAGAGCGCGCCCCCAGAGTGGCCCAGCTGACCGCTCACAAAGCTGCTGCGGTCGAGGCCCAACCGACGAGCGACCCTGACCTCCACCATGACTGTGTGACCTTCGACGTCCTGGAGTTCGAGGACGACGAGCCCTCCCCGTCGATCTCGGCCGAAGCTCGCGAGGCGCTCCTCGCAGACGCCAAGACCCTAGACGACCAGGATCGAGCACGGATCGCAGGCGAGTTGGCCCAAAGCCGGGAGATCAAGAAGCGGCTTCACTCTCAGAACATTAGCCTCAACTTCGACGGGACGCCCTTTAGCGAGGGGATCGACTTCCTCCGGGACATTACCCAGCTCAACTTCGTGGTCACCAGAGACGCTCAGGAACTCGTCGAGGACGAGTCGGTCGAGATCTCCCTTCGCCTCAAGAACATTAGCCTCGTCAACGCGATCAACCTGATCCTAGCCTCCAACGAGAGCCTGGCCTATCGGATCCAGGAGGGCGTGATCGTGATCCACACCTTCGACGAGTTGCCCGAGGATTTGGTCCTAGAGGTCTACGTCGTCCGCGACATTGTCGCTGGCGAGACGCGCCAAGCGGGAGGCTTCGCCCTTGACGCGGACGCCTTGATCGAACTGCTTGAGACCTGCGGGCTCGGCGACGAAGGCTCTCTCGAGTATCAACGGGGGACCCTGATCGTTCGCAAGTCGGCCGCCAGCCACCCCAAGATTCGTAAGCTCCTCGCCTACCTCCGCGGCGCGGAGCAAGCGGAGGCTCAAGAGCCGGCCTGGATCAAGACCTACCAGGACCTCCTCGCGAGCAGGAAAGTGACGCTCAACTTCGCAGAGACCCCCCTCTCAGACGTCGTGTCCTTTCTCCAAGACATCACCGGCCTCAATATCACGATCGGGTCCGGGGTCAACGCGGAGGAGACGATCGTCTCGATTCGACTCCGAGAGGTCCTCCTCGAAGACGCGCTGAGGCTGATCTTGGAGCAAGCGGACCTGGGCATGTCCTACCGAAACCAGACGCTCCTGATCGAGCAGCGTTACTCAGACGCGGTCTGTGGTGCCTTCACCCTCGAGATCCTCGACGTCCGCGACCTGCGGGGCTGGCTCGAGCCAGACACGATCGTGGAGTTGGTCACCAACGCGGTCGGAGAGGACCTCTGGGATGACCCCGCCTCGATCCAAATGCACCGCGGGCAGTTGATCCTTCAGCAGACCGCGAACGGGCGCGCGGCGGTCAAGACTGTGCTGGCGAAGCTCCGCGTCAGCCGCGCCAAGAGCCTCGCAGAGGTCGAGTCGGGGAGCTGATCAGGCCCCGAACGAGCGCCAAGCGCCGTCCTGGCGCGTGAACCGACTCGGGCCTCCCCCCAGGGGGTGCCCCGCCCAAAACGCCTCTCCCAGACCTTGGCCGAGGGTCTCGTAGTCGGGGTCCCAGGGGAGGAGGAGCATGAAGCCCTCCGCTAGGTCGGGAGCCTCGGCGTAGCGGGGCACGATCGGCGGTTCGAGGTGCGCCTCGCGCTCCCGCGCGAACTCCAAGACCGCCTCAGGGCCCGCCTCTGCGATCGTCGCGATCTCTTCCAGGCAACGGATCTGGGGCGGCGGGAGGAGCAGCTCGGCTGCGCGCTCGAGGGCTGCTCGGGGTGTGATCCAGAGTTCGTCGACGGTCTCCTTGGCGTCGAAGGAGGGCGTCTGGCCTTCCGGGAGGAGGCCCACGAAGAACAACGCCGAGTAGCGTCGCTTCTCAGCCGAGGGCGTGATCCAGTGGGCGAAGGGCACGATCCCCTCGAGCGAGAGCGCCGCCTGAGCTTCGCTGAGGAGGTCTTCGAGGACTTCGCCTGCCGCCTGGCGCGTTCGCCAGGTCTCGAGTTGGCTGTTGCTCAGGGCCCGATCCGCGAGGAGGACCCCGGCCTCTTCGAAGAGCTCGCGGGCCGCTGTTCGGCGAAGGTCTTCGCCCTCGTCCCGGATCCCGCCTGGGAACACGAAGGACTGCGCCATGAAGGAGGCGCCTCGGTGTCGGCGGAGCAGGAACACCTCTGCCTGCCGCTGAGCGTCGGCTCGGAGCAGGATCACCGTCGCCGCGTCCCTAGGCGTCGCAGGCTCACGCGTCGGGTCGAAGTCCACGGGTCTACTCCTCGCCTAGGGTCAACGTCACGGGGGCATGATCGCTGGGCCGCTCGCCAGCGCGCTCTTCGTAGTCGACGTCGACCCGCTCGACGCGCGCCTGGAGCGGCTCGCTGACGTAGATCATGTCGATCCGGAGTCCCCTCTTCGTGTCGAGCTCCTTGACCGTGTCCCGATAGTCGAACCAGGTGAAGATCCCGCCCTCGTCGCTCAGGAGACGCTGGCTGTCAGCCAGCCCCCAGCCCTCCAGATACCCAAGCGCGCGACGCTCATGGGCGCTGCAGTGCAGCCCGCCCTTCCAGCGCTCGGGGTCCCACACGTCGCGGTCGTCGGGGGTGATGTTGAAGTCACCGAGGAGCACCAAAGGCTCCTGCGGGGAGTGCTGCCCGACGAGGTGCGCCTGAAGACGCCCGAGCCAGTCGAGCTTGTAGAAGAAGGCGTCGCTCCCGAGCGACTGGCCGTTTGGGACATAGACGTCGATCACGCGCAGGCCGCACACCTGCGCGGAGAGGAAGCGCCGGTGCACGTCCTCGTCGCGACCGGGGAGCACCGAGAGCACGTCTTGCGCCGGCTCCTTGCTCAGGAGCGCGACCCCGTTGAGCCCGTTCTCCTGACCGCTGAACACGCTCGAGTAGCCAACCTCCGCCAGAGCTTCGCTCGGGAAGTCTGTGTCCGAGCACTTGGTCTCTTGGAGGCAGAGCACGTCTGGCTGGTGACGCTCGAGCCAGTCGGTCACGCGCCCGAGACGCGAGCGCAGCGAATTGACGTTCCAGCTCGTGATTCGCACTCGATCTCCTCTAGGGGCGGGGGGGCCGCAGAGCGTTGTAGCACGCGGGTTTTGGCCGGTCGCTCGACAGCGCAGGAGGTAGAGGGATACCCATTTTGGGGCTCTTGGGTAGCCTTTTGGGTGTCCCTACCGAGACCATACAGGTCGCCCATGTAGGCAGCGGCCTCAGGCCCCTTCGAGGTCCCAGCGCGGCTCTGGTAGTGGGCGACCATGCTCCCCGTCCTCCAGCGAGGCCCCTTGACGTCGTCCAGGCTAAAGCCCTCAGCGCGGCCAAGCTCGACGAGGGGCTCTCTTCTTTTTCAGCACCAAACGTGATCGAGGAGGCGGCCTCAACCCTCGATTTCCGTGCGCCTGCTCAGCGTGGCAATGGCCATGCGCGACTGGGCCGCACTCGGGGTCACCTGCGCTCTCGTTGCGCTCATAGCCTTTGCCTGGTTTCACCACGTCTCGAAGAGACCCCCGGGGGGCTAGTGGGCCCCCTAGGCTCCCGAAGGGTCCTAGGAACGCCTGTTGGGGCTATAGGTACCCCTGCTCTCGTCGGCAGAATGTTGCCACGGTGCGGAATAGCGGCGGAATTCTCGCTGACGGGCGTGTGGTACCCACCGCGACACTGAGTGCATCGTTTTCTAGGCGTCGATTGCCCTAGCGCTTGGCTGAGCCACCTCGTAACCTTGGGACGAAGCCCTTCGAGTCGAGAGGCCAGCCTGGAGAAATTGTCCGATTCGAGGTTCGGTACACGGGACCCAACTTCCGTCAGATCGACTTCCCGGAGGCCCTAGCGCTGCCCATCAGAAGTAGTGGTCCAGGCTTTCACAGTGGCGCAACCATGTGAGTCAGGCCTTCCTGAAGCAAGGTGACGAGCTCTTCAATGGTTCCCTCGAAGGGCATTCGCTCCCAGCGACCGGTGTGGCGTTTGTAACTGAGCCCGTAGCCGTGACTGGTGCGCTGCGTGAGTCTCACCATGTCGACGCGCTCGGTTACCTCTTGGTAGGTCTCTTCTCGACCCAGGATGAGGTTCTTGCCGTGGACGCGGACATACATGCCCGACGTAGCGTCGTTACTGGCGAGCTGGTCTTGGAGGCTGTCTCGTGCCGCCATCATTTCAAACTTCATAGATCCTCAAGCTGCCAGCGGAGTTCCCTCGTAGGTCCAGCGGAATGGGTGCGCTTCGCGCTCGTTCCACTGTTCGACGAATGCCATGACCGCCCGCTCAAGTTCAGCGGCGGTCTCGAAGCTCCCGTGCTTGAGAATCCGCCGCGAGAGGATCCCGAACCAGAGTTCAATCTGGTTGAGCCAGGATCCATGGGTCGGTGTGTAGTGAAAGACGAAGCGGTCGCCGTGGCGCCGGTTCCACTGCGTGATGAAGTCACCCGCGCTCGTGTCGTGATGGGTGTTGAGGTTGTCGAGGACGACATGCACTCGGCCCTGCCGGTAGGTGCTGGCGACCAAGTCCATGAAGGACAGGAAGTCCTCGCGCTTCCGAGACGGGGAGCATCTGTCCAGCACTCGTCCGGTGCGGACGTTGAAACAGCCGAAAAGGCAGCGCGTTCCGTTGCGGCGATGCTCGAATTCAAGCCGTCCAGACCGTCCCGGCTGCGCATGGATAAGACCCCTGCGACGCGAGAGAGCCTGCATACCGCTCTTCTCGTCCACGCACAGAACCGGCTCGCCTGGCGGTGGATCCAAGTAGAGCCCGACGACGTCGTGCAGCTTCTCTCGAAAGAGAGGGTCTGTGCTGTGGCACCACATCTTCACTCGATGCGGTCTGATATCACCAGCGCGGAGAATCCGCCCGACGCTGCTCGCGCTGATTCCCTCGACCATGGCGCCCTCGCAAAGAACGTCGGCTATGGCCTGATGGCTCCAGTTGGCACGCTCATGACCCAGGTCGCGAGGAGTTCGACAGGCAGCCGCCAGCAGCCGCCACCACTTCATGGCGCTCAAGTGCGCTGATCGAACGCGGACGCCCAGAGCGAGGACGGTCGTCAAGCGCCTTGAGGCTTGGATCGCTTCGGTAACGGCAAATCCAGTCACGAACCCGCGCACGTCCACTCTCGAGACGCCGGGCGACCTCCGACACCGAGTTCCCGGCGTCGACAAGGAGCACCATGCGTGCTCGACGGTGGACGCGGGCTTCGGTGGTGCCCCGACGCACAAGACGCCTGAGTTCATCCCGCTGGCAACGAGTTAGGAAGGAGCCGCTCATGAAGACAGCATCCACAAAGGGGCCGACAGCCTGGACCACTACTTCTGGGTCGAGGCACTAGTCGATTGGAAGCGAGACTGGGCCACAGGCCCTGGCGGATGGCGGCGGACACCCCACGGAGGAGCGCGATACGGTCGGCCACCTCGAGGGCCAAGAGGTGCTCGACGATTCAGCGAGGCTGCCAGCTCAACACAATCTCGTATCCGCTCTCGTAACTGCCTCCTTTCACGAAACTGCTGTTTCCAGTGAAGGGGAGAACCGAGCTCTTGCCCACAACGCGGACTGCGACCCGATATCTGCCAGCGGGAAGCTCCAGATCTCGGGACTGATCGGGCTCCAACCGCACGGAGCCGAGGACGTCCCCGTAATAGGTGATCTTGATCGGAACGCCGGCCCGGTTGCTGACCTTCCACTGAGCTGGTCCGGTCCCGGTCTTACCTGCGACCTTGACGGGATCGGGCAGCGTAGCCTTGTGACCGCGAAAGAACGCGTCGACGAAGTTCTCGACCTCGGCGCCCTGGTCTGCGGGATGCAGTTCGAAGCCCGCAAAGCGCCCACTCTCGCCCCCGACTTGGATCTGCGTGACCCAGTGCGGCGGAAGCGACGCCCGGAAGGTCGCGAGGGACCCCACCAGCCGCGCGATCTCGCCCTCTGAAAGCTCGCGCCGCAACCGTAGTTGGAGCCCAAACCCCTTCCTGCTCCCAGCCACGACGACGTTGACAGCGACGACTCCGCTCTCCTTCGAGAAATGACGATGTGCGACTCGAATGAGACCGGCCCGGAGGTCGGGCCGCCGCTGCCTCAATTCGAAAGGGAACAGCGATTCAATTCTCGGCAAAGCCGCCTTTGCCTCTGCCAGCTCAGCGAGGGCGACCTTCGTCCTTGCGCGGGCTTCAGCAAGGTCTGCCTCCAGCTTCTCTCGCCTCCGCACCTCTCGCGCGAAGGCCCTCTGCTCTTTGGCTACCTCGAGCTTCGAAGCCTCAACCGCCACTACGAGTCGCGCGTGCTCCTTGACTCCGATTTCTGCCAAGAAAGCCGCTCGGGCTCGTGTGTCGCCCGCTTGTGAGACGTAGACCAGCGGCCCACCGACAGAGAGTATGCAGAGCGCCACACTGAACACAGCACCGGCTCGGACGTCCACGGCGGCTACCTCGCCTCGAAAGTGCGGACAAACTCAGCTTCCCGCCGCCTGATTCTGGCCTTGACCTCTCGACTTGCGAGCCGCTCCAACTCGACCCGGGCTCGCTTCGTTCGTGCCTCCTCGCCGGCGACCTTCGCCGCTTGTTCACGGGAAACCTCCCCCTCCGCTGCGCGCGCCCTTCTTCGTGCCTCGAGGTCCGCGTCTAGCTTCTTTCGCCTGCCCCAGAGAACCCCATCGGTCTCCGCCTTGTATGACGCCGCCGTCTTCTTCATTTCCTTGCGTGCCCTTGAGCCCGCCCATATGCCGAGCCCCCCGGAGGCCAGGAACCCAAGCGTCAAGATAGCGCTGGCGGCGAAGGTCAGTCGAGCAACACTCCACGGCTCCGTAGGCGTGGCGGTGCCGAACTCCTGGGCCTCCGAGCAGGAGTCGAAGCCACGGCTCGGGCTCGCTGCGACCTGTTGTTGCCTCCGAGAGGCTCGCCGGTCGAGCGCCTTTTTGACGAGCGCCTTTAGATCTGAGGTCGACGTCCCGAACCGCGACGCGATAGCAACTAGGAGGGACTCTTCGTCCGGGTCAATCACACCGTCCACCGCCGCCACGGCGATGAGCGCCAGTAGCAACTCCCGCCGCCCACCTCGGTCGGCAGGAATCGGAATCTGCGTGTCACCGCTCTCGACCTGTGCGATCGACTCCTCGAGGCAAGCGGGTGGTAGCTCCCAGAGTCGACAGGCGCGAGCGAGCAAACGCTGTTCACGTTGTCCGATTCGCCCGTCGACTGCGGCCATCATTACCAAGGCCCGAAGGGCACCACGTTTGTCTTTCACAGGATCCTCCGGCTTGAGAGAAATGATGCGACCGACCAAGTCTAAGCGACGGCCCTACTGGCGCGGGCGGCGTTGATCCACAGGGCCAGGCTGCCCTGAGACTCCACCAGAGGCTCGCTGCTACGCGATCCTGAAGATCGTGGGTCGTCGGTCGCCACCTAGGTCGGTGCCAGACTTCTCGTTCTGTCAGGCGTGAGGGAGCTGTTGCTTGAGCGACAGCTCCCTCAGAGAGTTTGGGGTGGGCTGTCGCTGGACGACAGCTCCCTGACTTCGCCGAGTGCTCCCAGCTTCTACGCCTCACGACAGCCTCCTTCGGCGCGTTCTTTGCGCCCAGGAGGCTCATCGGCAGTTCGGCCCGCCAACTGATGGATTCAACGGAGGAGGCCCACGA
>JAESQQ010000012.1 GCA_016765095.1 Planctomycetota bacterium
GGTAAACCCCTCCCCTACGAAAGCAATGGGGTGTACCGCAACTTGTGATGGGCAGTCTAGTGGTGAGTCGCCCAAAGCTGCCAGGTCCCAGACCGCGTCCCACGGAGGAGGAGCGTGTCGTCAGCCGAGAGCGCGAGAGTCTCCGTGGCGGTCTTGAGCGCTCTCGTGCTCCGCACGGAGCGCGACGTCCAGTCGACTTCGATCAACCTGCCCAGCCCCTTCGCGCCGTTGGTCGCGATCCACAGGGTCTGGCCGCTCGAGTCGAACTCCAGGATCCGCACGCCGTCACGGAAGCCTCCCACGGAGATTTTTTCCTCAACAAAGGGACGAAAGATCGTCTCGACCCCGGTCTTTGGATTGAGCCCGACCAGATTGCCCGACGAGAGCCCGACCAGGACGCGAGTCTGCCCGGGCTCGACGGCGAGCGAGATCGGGATCCCGGTCTCGAACTCCTTTCGCTGAGCGACCTTGCCCGTCGCGCTGTAGACGAGCCGAAGTTCGCTCCCGCGCGGCGTGAACGTGGCTCGATTGGGGCTACCGAACCCGACCGCCACGTAGTCGCCATTGGGTCCAAACATGACGACATGAGCAGGCTCTGGGAGCTGAATCGAGTGTTCAAGAGGGCCCCCAGGCCAGCGCGCGATGAGAAGGGTCTGGGGACCAACGGTCACGAGGGCGATCCGATCCCCCTTGGGTGAGAGCGCCACGTAGCGCACGTCCCGGTCGCCAAGCTCGAGGAGCGGGGGCCCGTCTGCCCCGGCAGGTCCCCAGCCGTAAAAGCGGGCGGGAGGCGAGGACCACCACAAAGCGCCTTTGGGAGTACTCAGGGCTCCACACCGCTCGGCGCCCTTGAAGGTCCACAGCTTGCGCCGTCCGCTCCAGCAAGTGACGAATCCCCCGCGCTGCGCTGCCGCGAGGATCTGCCCCTCTGGCGCGAAGGCCACCACGATCCGATCGTCGGGTCTAGCTCCCAAACTGATCGAACGGAGCGGCCGCTCATGGGCTCGCTTGAGCGCGCGGCGGGCGCGGGACGCTCGCTCGTGCTTGGGGTTCGCCCCGAGCCAGCGGCGAGTCGCGAGGTAGCTCTCGACGGGATCGGAGATCGCCTCGATTTCGGACCAACTCTGGCTGTGCCTCCTGGGACCCGGGGTCGGCGACAGCGATGGCTGCGGGGGATCGGCTCTGTCTTGGGCCAGGGAAGAAGGGCGACTCGCGAAGATCAAGCCAAGCACGAGGGCGAGGAGGGCGACTCCAGCGGCGAGGCCGAGTCCCCAGCGGGCCTTGGAGCGGCTCTCGCTCTCTCCTCCGGCGAGGTAGCGCTCGAGGTCGTCGGCGAAGTCGTCGGCCGTCGAGTAGCGTTCGGCCGGGGCCTTAGCCAACGCTCGGCTGGCGATCGCGACGAGCGCCTCGGGGGCCTGCCGTTCGGCGTCGATCGGCGGGGTGGCTGAGCCGACGACTTGAATCGTGAGCGTCATGAGCGTATCGGCCGAGTAAGGGGGCAGGCCCGAGAGGATCTCGTAGAGGATCGCTCCCAGGCCCCACACGTCGGTCTCGGGCCCGACCAGAGCTTGCTTGCCGGTCAAGGCCTCGGGCGCCATGTAGAGCGGCGTGCCGAGGACCGCGCCGGTGGCTGTCAGCTGATCGAGACCCTCGAGCCTGGCGAGGCCGAAGTCGGTCATCTTCGCGCGGCCCCCCCTCTCGACGAGCACGTTGTCCGGCTTCACGTCGCGATGCACGATCCCGTGAACGTGGGCGTGGCCGAGACCCCGCGCGCCGTCGAGGAGGACCTCTAGGGCATGCTGCTGCTCGCATCCCTCCCTGAGCATGTCGCCCAAGGTGCGTCCGCCCTCGATCAACTCGTAGACCAGGCAGGGCCGCCCACCTCGAACACCGCTGGCGTGGATCCGCACGATTCGGGGGTGGTCGAGGCGAGCCGAGAGGATCCCCTCGCGCTCGAAGCGGAGAACGGACCCCCCCTCAAACACTTTGAGCGCCACTTCTCGGCCGCTGGCGGGGTCGAAGGCTCGGTGAACGGTGCCCATGGCTCCCCGCCCCAGCTCCTCCCTCAGTTCGAGCCTAGCGAGGTCCACAGGCGTCATCTGGCGGGCTGGCCTCGGGCTGCTTGGCGACGCCCTCTGAGAGGGGCGGGTCGGGTTCGCCCTCGCGCGTGGTGAGCTGCAAGAGCGCCGGCAAGACGAGCAAGTCGGCCGCCAGCGCGGCCAGGAACGCTCCCGCCGCGATCACACCGAACACGCGAAGATTCGCCAGCTCGGCGCTCAAGTAGACCGAGAAGCTACCGACCAAGACGAGGGTCGTGAACAAGATCGCGCGGCCGGCCCGGGCAAAGGTCCGCTCCAGCGCTTGCTCCAGCAAGACACCGGGCCGCAGCTCCTCGCCGACACAGTGAATGATGTGAATCGTGTCGTCGACGATGATCCCCAGCGCCACGGTCGCGATCAGAGCGATTGGCACCGTGACCGGCACGTCGCACCAACCCATCACCCCGAGCACGAGAGTCACGGGGAGGATGTTGGGGACCAGCGAGAGCAGCCCCAAGCGAAGGTCCCTCGTCGAAAACGCGATCAGGAGGCTCACGATCAGGAGCGCGAGCAAGAAGCTCTCGCGCTGGGTCTTGAGCATGTAGTCGTTGGAGCGGGCGAGGAGCCGCGCTCCGCCTGTAATGTGCGTCGTCGCGACTCCCTCGAAGCGAGTCTCGAGCTCCTGCTCGAGGTCGCCGAGGAGCTTCTCGTAGACCCGGCTCCCGGTCAGCTTCATCCGGATCGTGATCCTGAGCGCCGAGCCGTCCGTGGCGACGTGCTGGCCGTAGAAGTCGGCGTCGGAGCCGCTCAGAAGGAGCATCAGCTGACCGGCTTTCTGAGGATCCCGCGGCACCTCGAGCGGAAGGTCGAAGGCCTGACAGATCTCGAGGAGGCCGCTGGAGACGCCAACGACGGCCCGAATCACTTCGGGGTCGCGCTTGCGGAGCCACTCCTCGAGCTCAGCCGCCCTGGCCAGGATCTCGGCGGGGGGAATGTTGTCCTCGGGGATCTTGAGGGGCTTGATCACGACCTCGGCGGCGACGGTCCCTCCCATTCGATCGTGCACGAACTTCAACCGCTGGCGAAGCGGCTCGTCGGGCGAGAGGTCGTTGAAGGGGTCAGCGTTCACGTCGAGGCGGGCGGCCCCTGGCGCCGCGACCAAGGCTGCGAGGATCGCGAGCCCAACGATCCAGCCTGCGCGCTTGGTGACCAGCCGCTGGCAGAACTCAAAGCCACGTCCGACTCCCGCTTTGGGACCGATCGGGGTCGCTGTGGGGCGCCAGAGCACGAGGAGCGCGGGCGCGGCGAACAGGAGGATTCCATAGGCCAAAAGCGAACTCACCGCCGCGAACAGCCCGAGGTAGCGGATCGGCGCCAGGTCTGAGGTCAGGAGCGCCAGGAACCCCGCTGCTGTCGTGGCAGAAGTCCAGAGGCAGGGGCGCCAGATTTCGCCCAGCGCGCTGACGCAGGCCGACTTTGGCTCGACCCCTTCGCGGCAGCGCCGCTCATAGGCCGACACGAGGTGCATTGCGTCCGCGATTCCAACGCAGATCACAAGCGTCAGCAGGATCGCGCTCAAGGCGCTGAGGGGGAGCCCGCTCCAGCCGTGAAGGCCCAAGGTCCCGATCAGGCTGAGCAGGATCACCAAGAAGGGCGGAAGCGCCGCCAAAGGGTTCCTAAACAACAGGAGCAAGGCTAGGAAGGCCACGAGCAGGCCCCCGCCGAGGGCGCGGAGGACTTCGCGCCCGAGGATCGCCGCGATCTCGGTCGTGATAATCGGCGTCCCGACGACGGCGCCCTTGAGCTCGCTCCACGGCTTCTCCGCCATCAAGGCCTCGATCTCGTCGGCGACTCGCTTGCGTCCCAGCGGGGTCATCAGCTCAGGATCCAGGCGGAGCAGGAAGGCCACGTAGCGGCCCTCGGGATCGATCAGGAGGTCCTTGAAGGGGCGGTAAGCGAGGATCCGCTCGCGCCACACCGCGCGCTGCTCGGCCGTCTTGAGCTCCCCCGCGCTCGCCGCCTGGGCCAAAGAGCGCGTCTCGAGGGTCCCTTCGAGCTGGAACACGACGGGCGAGTGGTAGGGCGAGCGGAGGCTCTCGCTGAGTGAGAACTGAGCCGGGCGAGCTGGCGTGTCTCCCTTAGCCGGCTCAGCCGGCCTCGCGCCCAACGCCTCGAGGCGATCGCCGAGCGCGATCATAGTGTCCCGCGTGGACGGATCGAACGCGTCCTCGACCTCGAACAGACAGAACAAGACCTCGTCGCTCCCAAACGTGTTCTGGAGCTCGTGGAACCGGACCAGGACGGGGTCGCCCTCGACGAACAGGGCTTCGTTGCTGACGTCGAAGCGCAGCCGAACGACCCCCGTCGCGAGGAGCCCGATCGCGAGCAAGGACCCCAGGCACCACAGCCAGCGGCGCTCCACGAGTCGGCTCCAGAAGGGAGCGGGCTTCTCGGGCGTCTCGCCCCCCACGCCGAGGCGCTACTCCGCCGCGTAGCGGAACAGGGTGTACTGGCGCGAGGAGGGCCCCGTCTTGTCGTAGACGGTCGGTCCCTCCTTCGCCAAGGCGCCGACCCCACTCGTGATCCCAGCCTCGAACGCGTTCTCGAGCGATTGGTTCATGTAGGCCTCCACGAGGCCCTTGCGCCGGTCTTCCTTGAGCACCGCCATCGTGTGGAACACCATCCGCGTTGGAGGGCTCTTTGCGAGCAGCGCTGGGATCTCTGGAATCCGCGAGACGTCCCCCGCGATCTCGCGAAAGGCTGCGCTGGGATCTGGAAACAGGAACCCGAGGCCGACCACTCGACCGCTCGGATCCTGGACCAAGGGCATCAGGGCCGGATTCACGAAGGCCCGCATAGACCCATAGGCCTCGACGAAGGCCTCAAACGAGAGCGAGGTGGCCGCGACGTTTGGCGCGAAGGAAGGAAGCAAAATGTCGTAGACGCAGCGCAGATCTCGCTCGAACCCAGCCCCGACGTCGAAGGGGCGGTAGGTGTATCCGCCGCTGCTCAGCGCGTCGCTGCGGAGCGCGAAGCTCATCTTGTGCATCCCCTTCAGGTGAGGCTCGACGAGGTCCCAGCTAAACCACTGGGCATGGTCGACAAAGCCGCTCTCGCGCCAGCGCTCGGGATAATAGGGCGGGTTGTAGGGCTCACCGAGGAAGGGATCCCGCTCGAAGCCCCGGACCATGAACCGATAGGGGTGGTAGATCGAGAAGTCGAACGGCCCCCAAACCTCCTCGCCGCGACCCTGCTCTGCCAGCCAGGCGCGCGCCGCCTCGAGGACCCCCCCGATCGCCTCGGAGTCGTCGAGGGCGTCAAAGTGCCCAATCGTCCCAACGGGTCGCCCGGCCGTGCTCTGGAGGTCAGGGTTAATCACCGCGGCACAGCAGGCGACCGCCTCTCCCTCCCGGCGGGCTAAGAACAGGCGCCAGCAGTGCCCCGGGGCGATCGGCTCGCCTAGAAAGCGCGCCGCGGTGACCTCGGGGAAAGTCGGGATCCAGTTGGGGTCGTCGACGTAGACCCGAGCTGGGAGGCCCATGAATTCCCCCAGGGCAGCGCTGTCCTCGCTCGCGTTGAAGGCGTGAATGGAGACGCTCACTGGCCGATCCTCTCTAGAGAGCCCACTGGGAGACGTCCCAGGGAAGGAGTCCCGTGTTGACGCTCACGCCGCGCGAGACGCCCCAGGCAATACAGAGCCCGGCTTGGGTCGCGAAGCTGTAGACCTCCATGAAGGGGCGCAGCTTCGTGGCCGCAGGCGTCGGCTTGAGGAGCAGGCGCAGCACGCCGCCCAGCGCCACGAGCGCACCCACGCCGAGGATCCCGTAGAACACGCCGCCGCCGACACCCGAGACCTGGCCAAATCCAACCAGGCAGCCGAGCGAGATCAAGACCAGGGTCTGCGAGACGCAGGCTGCCCCGCGCCAGCCGAAGATCTTGCTGTAGGTCTCGTAATCAGTCTCCATGTCGGGGAGCCGGATCTTGCGCGAGGTCTCCCAGGCGGTGAGCGGAAACCAAAGCCCCAGGAGCAGAAGACCCAAGGCCCAGAGCGGTCCTGGGATCGCGGCCCCGACCCAGAACATGGCGACCACGTAGAGCTCGACCACGAGCGTGAGGGGATTGTGGGTCACGAGCGCGAGGAACAAGCTCTCCTGGATCTTGGGGTAGAAATACCACTTGAAGCTGAGCCAGAACACGTAGTAGGCGAGCGCAAACGCGATCAGGGCCTTGAGGCCGAGCGAGAGCGCACACACTAGAAGCACGCCGCTGGTCAACCAGCGCGCCGCGTGGAGGTCTCCCTCGGTGATCGCGCCGGTCACGATCGGCCGGTTCATGTAGCGCTCGTCGCCCGCGGCGGCCAAGCGCCGATCGCTGTCGGCGTCCTTCAGCTCGTCGTAGACCCGCAGAATGAAGGCCAGGAGGGTCACGCTCAGGGCGCCCGGGATCACTCGCCAGGTCAGCACGAGCGGATCGCTGCCGCCCGCGAGGCCCTGCAGACTCCAGTCGAGGGCGCAGTAGGTCAGGAAACCAACGAGCAGCATGGGGATCGGAGGAAACTGCTCGCTGAGAGTCCACATCCGGCGGATGCGGCTCGAATGCTGCTCGGTGGGCTCGGTCACGGGGCCACGTTACCAGGGCTCGTTGCGAGGTTTGGGGGCAGGCTACGCCCCACCCTTCGAGAGGCCCTTGACGAACGCCCCCGCGATCAAGTGCGCGAGACGAAGCGGCTCGGGGAGGCTCCCGTGGAACGTCGAGGCCTCGAGGATCTGGTTCGCCTCGCGGAGCGTGAGCCCGGCGCGCTGAACGAACACTCCGTGGGCCGGCTCCATAGGCCCTGCTCGCTCGATCAAGCTCCACTTTTGTCGTCCTCCGGGGACGTTTAGGAGGAGCGCGCGCTTGATTCGCTCCATGTTGGGCGGCTTGCGCGCCACGACCAGGACCGGGCGCCCGAGGAGGTCGTGGAGGCGGTGAATGTCGACCACGTTGAATCCGCCGACCGCGATCCCCTGGAGGAGCACCACGCGCGGGTTGGTGCCAGCCCGCTCGACGAGCCCCGCGATTCGATCGGTGCTGTTCCGACCGTCGCGGCGGATCGTAGAGCGCGCGATCCCGTCGAGGCGATCGCCAACGCAGGTGATCGCGACCAGGGCCACGTCCCCGCGCCAGTCGGCGGCGAAGGGGCCGTCGTCGAGGCCCATGAAGCTGCGGTAGGGGCGCGTCAGGGGCGCTCGAAGCGGCGCACGAGGCTGAGCGCCGTCAGCCCTGCGTCCTCTCGGACGAGGTCCGCGAGCCAGTCTGCGTCCCAGCTCCACTCGCTCTCCTCCCCCAGGCGCGAGATCTCGTTCGCGACCGCCCGCGCTGGAATCCGCGTCCGGAGGAGGAACTCGCCGAGGCCGGGGCGGAGGCTCTTGAGATAGAGCCGATCCCGGAGTCGCTCCATCAGGCCTGCGGTCAAGCGGAGCAGCCGACGCCGGCCGCGCTCCACGAGGTGCTGGCGTTGATCCAAGAACCGAAACGCGAACGCGAGGGCCGCGGCCACCACGAACAGCGACCCGTCCCCACGAACCAAGGCTGCCACCCCGAGCAGAAGGGCGGGCAGGTATCCCAGGACCTGGAGGAGACGTCCGGCGGCCGGGAGGTGGCTCAGCCAGCGCCAGCGAGCGTCGCTGGCGTACTGCCACTCCAAGCGGCGGAGGGAGCCCACGAGCTGACGCTCCGAGACCGTCGGCGGAGCCTGAAGGCGGCGGGCCTCGGCCTCGCTGCTGACCCACTCCAAGGCGCTGACCGTCAGGCCGCCGGCGGGATCGTCGGGCGGGAGCTCAGCCAGGAGGTCCCACCCCTCTCCACGGAGCTCGCCCAGCTCGTGAAACAAGACTTGGTCGAAGGGCGCCTCGGGGAGCTCGCAGAAGGCTCGCAGGATTCGATTCAGCCCCTCGCGGGCGGGGCTTCGCTCCACCTCCCGACTGGAGAGCAGCAGGTAGTCGCGGATCAGCTCGACGAAGTCGAGCTCGGCCTGGGAGTCGTCGGGGAGTCGGGTGTGGTGGCTCGAGAGGAACTCGCTCGTCTCGCGGATCCAAGCTTCGTCCGCCCGCCAGCAGGCCGCGCGCAAGAGGCGAACCAAGAGCCGAAGGCGCTGGGGGGCAGCGACGTCGCTCAGGCCGCGGCGGCGGGTCGCCGTCTCACACCGCTCCCACTGAGGGCGCAGCTCACGGAACGGGTGCCGACGCAGGAACGCGAGCCAGAGCGGACCGCTGATCTCGTAGAACCGGCTCGGCCCGAGGGTCTGTGCGATTCGCTCGAGGCCCGGACCTAGCTCCTCGTCCGGCAATCCGTCGCGACAGAGGGCGGCCAGCATGCCGTCGAGGCCCTCGTCGTCGGGGTAGTCGCGCACTCCAGCCAGGACCCAGTCCAAGAACCCCCGTGGGCCCTCGGGGTGGAGGTCCGCCAGGAGGGCGAGCTGTCGGTAGTCCTCAGGCTCCTTGGGTTGCTTGCTGACGAGCAGCTCGTAAGAGCGCGCCAGGCCGTGGGTCTCGATTCGGTCGAGGAGCGCCTGGGCTCGGTGCGGCGCGGGGGCCGCTGGCTCCGAATCAGTCGGGAGGGCGCCGTCCAGCCCAAGCAGGGACCGCTCGTCGGCCTCGTCCCCGCTCTCTACGCTCGCCTCGGCTCGCACGACCCGCCGCGAGGGACGCTCGCCCTGAGCGAGGAGGTCCTCGTAGGCGGCCCGGATCTTCTGGAACGCGATCGGGTCCCGGTGTGGCTTGAAGCGCTTGATCAGCCGGGTGTAGCGCCGCTTGAGGTCGCGCGGACCAAAGTCCTCCTCGAGATCGAAGAACGCGAGGGGATCGCCGGGGAGGAGCTCGAAGTCTGGATCGCTCACTTGCCCCACACCTCGAGGAGTCGCATGAGGACATATACGAGGACCAAGGCCCCGATCGCGAGCGGCGTCCGACCCTGGCGGGACCGACCCTGATCCCGTCGCTCGAGGGCGAGGAGCAGCTCGGGCTCGAGCTCCGCCAGGCCAGGCACGCTCCGCCGGACAAGGGCCACCCGCTGGCGGAGACCGGTTCGAGCGCCCGGCCGGTCGCTAAGCGACTCGAGATACTCCTCGGCAAGGGGAACCGACTCGCCGACTTGGCCGAGCCAGACCCCCTCGAGGAGTTCGCTCAACTCGTCGCCGAGCCGAGCTCGCAGCCCGAGGAAGGCTTCGCGCTCGCGCCAAAAGCAGAGCAGTCGCTCGAGCTGGCCGACTTGGTCGGGGAGCGCGATCTCGCGAAGCTCCGAGCCGCGCTGAAGGACCTCCTCCGCCCTCGCGGTCGGGAGGCTATCGCGCAGCTCGTCGAGGAGCGCGCTCGCTCGCAACCGGCGGGGGAGGTGCGCGAAGGGGGGCGGACAGGCTGGGGGGTGGGACAGACCGAGATGCGCGCGCCGCCGAAGCATCAGCTCGATCGCGTCCTCGCTCGGATCGAGGTCGAGGACTTCGCTGAGGTAGTCCGCCACATCTGGGCTCGTCACGACTCGGAGTCTGGTTCGCCGTAGGGGAAGCCGAGCCCGGTCAAGACGAGGATCAGCTCCTGGCGCGCGCGCTCGAAGAGCTCTGGTTCGCCGGCGTGCAGGGAGTGCTCGTAGTAGTCGACCGCGTCCTCCAGCGCCTCGCGCTGAAAAGTCGCGACCTCGCCCACGATCCGCTCCGCGAAGTGGAGCAACTCACGATTGGCGAGCTGGTCGCGCGGGTAGAACTTCAACTCCTGCATCGCCCTGACCGAGCGCTCAATGTCCGCGGGCGCCAACCCGCGGACGTGCTTGGTGATCACGGTCTGGAAGTGCTGGCCAGTCGCCGGCAAGAGCGCTTCGACCTCGAGGATCCCGTTCAAATCGTAGGTGAACCGAAGCAGGACCTGCTGGCCAGGTGGCCCCGGCGGAATCCCCTCGACCTTGAGTTCTCCCAAGAACAGGTTGTCCTCGACGCGGCGCGACTCGCCCTGATAAACCCGGACGACGACTTCTCGTTGGTTGGGAGTGACCGTGGCGACCGACTCCTCCTTCGAGACTGGGATCGTGGTGTTCCGGTGCAAGATCGGCAGGTAGTAGCCTGGCCGATACTGGTTTCCAATCTGCTTTGTGATCGCGACGCCCAGGGTGAAGGGGCACACGTCGGTCAGGACGAGGTCCTCGACGGCTTCGTCGTCCTCGAGGAGGGCGGCTTGAATGGCTGCCCCCATGGCCACGACCTGGTCGGGGTCGAGATCGATCCGCGGCTCCTTGCCGAGCTTCTCGCGCACGAAGTCGATCACGATCGGCATCCGCGTCGCTCCGCCGACCAGGATCACCTCGTCGAGCGCCTCGGCTTCGCAGTCCCCGTCGCGAAGCGAGCGAGCCAGGGGGCCCTCAAGGCGCGCCAGGAGGCTCGCGGCGGCTTCGGCGAAGGCCTCTCGCTTGACCGTGATCACGGTCGGTTCGTCGGGGAATCGTCCGTCCGCGTCAGGCAGCCGAAGCTCGGCCGTCAGTTCGTCGGTCAGGCGTCGCTTGACCTGTTCGGCCTCGACCAGGAGCCGAGCCGCGCGCAGGGGCTCGGTCAACTCGACGACTTCGAGGTTCATGCCTTGCTTCCGCAGCGCCCAAGAGGTGAGCCGAGCGGTGAAGTCCTCGCCACCCAACTGGCCTTCGCCAGCAGTGGACGTGATCTCGAGCGCACCCTCAAACACGCTCATCAGCGTCACGTCGAAGGTCCCGCCGCCGAGGTCGAACACGAGCAAGCGCTTCTCCACGTCCGGGTCTTGGTAGCCATAGGCCAGAGCTGCGGCGGTCGGCTCGTTGAGGATCCGCCGCACGGCGAGGCCCGCCAGTTCGCCCGCGACTTTGGTCGCCTGGCGCTGGTGATCGTTGAAGTAGGCCGGAACGGTGATCACCGCCTCGCGGATCTCGAGGCCCAAATGCTGCTCAGCGTCTGCCTTGAGCGCACGCAGGACGAGGCTCGAGAGCTCTGGCGGGCTGAGGCTGCGCTCGCCGAGCTTGACCGTGGCGGCGGTCCCCATCATGCGCTTGAAGGTTCGGGCGACCAGCTCGGGCCGAGTCACGCCCAGCTCGAGCGCCGTCCGACCCACGATCACTTGGCCGTCCTCGAGGACGCCCACGACTGAAGGCGTCAGGAGCTGCCCAAATGCATTGGGGATCAGCTCCGCCTTGCCATCACGAAACACCGCGCAGAGCGAGTGGGTCGTGCCGAGGTCGATTCCGAGAATGGGTGCGCTGATCACGAACAGGTACTGTCTGGCGCGACGCGCAAGGTGTCAACCGCGGGAAACGAGTCGACGAGGGTCCCGGTTCGATTCCGCCGAAGAGCTGCGCCTCCACCCTTAAGCGCTGCTTAATAAGCAGTAATCGATTATTTAGACGTAATCGCTCTCCCGGAGACAGAAGATGGCCAGTGGAGGTCCAGATGTCGAGAGCTGTTCTGTGGGTGAGATTGATCTGTCTGCTCGGGTCGCTGAGCGTGCTCGGCGGTTGCGCCACCTTGATGTCACGCTTCTTTGGTCCTGACGCCCCACGGGTCTACGGCGGGGTCCGCACGACCTGCTCTTGGCTCAAGAGCGACTTCAGCGGCGGGGGGCAGAGCAGCAACATCGGGCTTCTCCTGATCTTCGACTTGCCCGCGAGTCTCGCGCTCGACACCCTGCTCCTGCCGCTCACCCTCTGGGAGGATGCTCAGGCAAATGCGCGCTTGGACGGGGTCCGAGAATGTGGCTATAGTTCCCGTTGATGCCTGCGGTAGCGCTGGCCCTGGGGAGCGTGTCGCTCCTCAGACCGGTGCGCGTCTCTGTTTTTTTTGCAGCCGCTGGCTCGACGCTCGGCACCAGGCTGCTCGAGAGGATGGACGCACGGTGGACGAGCTTCTAAAGGAAGCGTTGTCGGCAGGAGCTGCCGGCACTCCAACCCTAACGACGTACGAACTCGTGTTCGCTATGTGCCTTTCCTTCGCGCTCTCGCTGGGGATCGGGCAGGTCTATCGAGTCACCCACCATGGGGTTGGATACTCGCGCTCCTTCGTGCAGACCCTCGTACTCATGGGAATGGTCACCTCCCTGATCATGATCGTGATCGGCTCGAACATTGCCCGAGCCTTCTCACTCGTGGGGGCCCTCTCCATCATTCGTTTTCGCAACGCGATCAAGGAGACGCGGGACGTTGGCTACATCTTCTTCGCGATGGCGATCGCCATGGCCTGTGGAACGCGCTTCTACAGCGTCGCGATCGTGGCGACCTTACTGATCGCAGTCGCAATGCTTGGGTTGCACGTCGCGGGCTACGGTACTTTCCGCCGCGAGCCGGAACGCCTACTGCGCGTGCAATTGGAGCCAGGCCTCGACCCTGACACGGTGCTGGTGCCCGTCTTCGAGACCCTCTTTCAGAGCTACCGCCTGGTCTTGATCGAGAACGTCCGTCAGGGGCTCTACGTCCAGACGGTCTACTCGGTTCAAGCCAAGCCTGACCTCACCCCGAGCGCAGTCATTGAGGCTGTGACCGCGGTCAACGGGAACCTAAAGGTGACCTACAACTTCACCGCTCACACCGACGAGGTTTGAAGCGGTGCGAGTTCGCTTCACGCGGCGGGGCCTGCGTGTCGAGCGGCCCGGCGCGGTGGTCGTGCATAGCTACGGCTACCTGGTGCCGCTCGTCCTGCTCCCCCTCGCGATCTTGGTCTCGATCGGGCGCGGAATCGAGCGCAGCACGACACACTCTCGCGGGCGCCTAAGCAAGCTCATCGCTCAACGCCCCGACGAAGCCGCGCAGCGGTTCTGGGAGTTCAACCGCAGCGCCGCGATCAACGCGGTCTCCCTCAGAGAACCTGCTCCAGACAGTCGTCTCCCGACCATCGACATCTATGTATCTGCCGGCTCAGCCGAGGGAATGCAGGAAGCCAAGAAAGTCGGAGATCGCGACCTAGGCCATGAACCGGGCGGCGACCGGCCTTACTTCCGGGGTGTTCTGCGGGACGAGAGTGGTCGACTGCAGCGGATGAAGATCGCGTATCGGGGGACCATGGGATCCCACCACTGGCCTGAGAAGCCCTCCTACCGAGTCCGGATTCGCCGTTCCGAAATCGCACTCGGGCGTCGCTACGTCGAACTCACGAGTCCCAAAGACGTGCTCGCCCTTCGACACCTGGTCCCGCAGTTCTTGGGTGACACGTTGGGCGTGCCGCACGCGCAGGCGGAACCGGTTCGCGTGTTCTTGAACGGAAACTACCGCGGTGTCTATCTCCGCTCCTATCGACCGGGCGAAGCTCTGGCCCTTGCGAGTGGGCGCTATGGAGCCACCTTCTTCAAGGGAGACGCGATCGGGCGAATGTATGGCCGCAGTCTTTGGAAATCACCTCAGGCGTGGCGACAGTTCGGCGAGGGGGGGCCAACCGCGAACGAGGCCTTGCAGAGGTTCCTCCAGGCGTTCAGGAAGGGCCGCAGCCTAGAGGGCGTTCGGGCCTTGCTGGAAGCCCTAGACGCTGAGGCCTATGCCCGCTGGGCGGCGGTCAACGCCGTCGCAGGCTGCGTTCATACCGACGCCTTCCACAACCAGCTCTACGTCCACAGCAGCTATCGGGGAAAGCTTGAAGCCGGGAGTTGGGATCCGACCTGCTTCGAGACGGCGGCAGGGCCCTTCGTGCCAGTGAATTGGCTCAAGGACCCCGTCATGGATCTCATGACTCACAACCCTCTGTGGGTCCACAGGCGGAACCAGTTGATTCAGGGACTCCTGCTCGGGTCTGGCTCGGCGGCTGCAATCCGAACCCGGATCGAGAAGCACCTCGAGCGGCTTCGACCGGACCTCGAGTCGGACGCGCACCTCGGCGCGATCCAAATGTGGCCCGGGTATCGACATCCCTTTTCGGTCAAGGACATAGATCCTGCGGCGCAGGCCTTTATCGCCTGGGCCGAGGCCAAGGTCCCCTGGCTCCAGCGCTTCCTCGACGACGCTCGCTGCGCCGTAGAAGAGAACCCAAAGGCCCCGGGCGAGGCACGGGTTAGCGTGTTCGGCTCGGTCGCGATCGAAGTCGTCGACCCTGCCGGTCAGCCTCTCGTCGTTCGTGACTCCACGGGACAGGTGGTGGAGCGGCTCTACCCCGGGCTGGCCCTACGCCCTGCCGTTATGGACTTCCGGGCGGTGGCGAAGGGCGCCAAAGTCCCCTACCTCCCCCCAGCAGCCCTCGTCTACCAAGTCGAAGCCCCCCCCGCCGCGCTCCGTTTTCGCAACGCGATCACCGGGGCTGCGGTGACCCCCAGCTCGTCCCCGCCCGCGAGCAGTCCAAGGGAACGGACCTTTCCCCCCTCCGCCTTCGTGGCGCCCGTCTCCTCTAGCCGGACTCTGGGCCCAGGCGTCGTCCGCCTCGAGAGAGACCTCGTCGTCGGGAGCGGCGCGACTCTCACCCTGCGACCAGGAACAACCCTCCGCCTCGCGGCCGGAGTAGGGATCTACGTGAGCGGCCGTTTCCTCGCGGAAGGAAGCGCGGCTGCCCCGATTCGCCTCGAGCCGCTGGACCCGAAGGCCGGCTGGGGTGCGTTGGCGCTCACGGGTCCGGGCACCGCTGGGTCGAAGCTAGCCCACGTCAAGGTTTGGGGCGGTGGGGAGATACGACGAGCGGGGCTCTGGCTAAAGGGCATGGTCAGCGTCTACGGGTGTCCCGATCTGACTCTGAGGAATTGCGTGTTCGGCGCGAACCTCCGCGGCGACGACGCGGTCAACCTGGCCGAGTCTCAGATCTCGGTGACCTCGTGTCGGTTCGAGGACTCGCTCGCGGACGCCCTCGACCTAGACGCCTGTCGGGGTGTCGTTTCGGACTGCGTGTTCTCGAAGCCGGGCAACGACGGCCTCGACCTCATGGCCTGCCAACTGATCGTCACTGGGTGCCGCTTCCTCGGTTGCGGTGACAAGGGCGTGAGCGTGGGAGAGGGGACGAAGCTGCTCCTGAGCAAGAGCAGCGCGACGGGCTGCGCGATCGGAGTCGAGGTCAAGGACGCGTCCTGGGCCCTCCTGCGTCAAGTCGAGCTCGCCGGCAAGGTCTGTGCCCTGCGGGCCTATCGCAAGAAGTGGCTCTTCCCGAGCGGCGGCCGCGCCTTGCTCGTCGACTGCACGCTGGGTGGCGTGCGAGACCTCGACGTCCTGCCCCAATCTTGGGTCAGTCGGATCCGGACCCGAGCGAGGGAGCCCCTCCCGAAGGCTGGACGGGGTCTCGAGCTGAAGGAGGTGCCAGCTGAGTGGCTGGCCCTTGAGAGAAGCCTCCGGAGACGACCGTGAGCGTACCTCCGCGTTACGAGCTGAAGTTCCTCGTCGATCACGAGCAACGATCGCGCTTCCTGGAAGCCGCGCGCGTCGGGCTGATCCCGGATCCGCACGGCGAAAACGCGGTCTACCGGGTGACGAGCTTGTACTTCGATACGCCAGCGCTCGACGCCTATTGGGAGAAGCTCGACGGCCTCGGAATCCGGAGCAAACTGCGCCTGCGCTACTACGGCGAGCCGGCCTCCCCCAGCGCCCTTGCCGATTCGCAGGCCTGCTATCTCGAGATCAAGCGGCGGATCTACGCCTGCGTGCGAAAAGACCGCGTCCGCCTGAGCGCTCAAGGTGCGGAGGCGATCCTGACCGATCCCGAGCGAGCCCGGGAGATTCGGGAGCACGTTCTGCCCAGCGACCGGGACGCCCCGCTCTTGGTGGAGATCGAGCGACGCACTTCGGTGCCCCTCCCAGGCACAGCCCTTGTCACCTATCGACGCGAAGCCTGGGTCGGCGAAGTCGACCCACGCCTCAGGATCACGTTCGATCTAGCGCTCCGAGCCCATCAGCCAGACGCCCCCTTCGGGGTCGGTCCCGCCACGGGCCTGCCGCTGCTCGAGACGGGGCTCTGTGTCATGGAGATCAAGTTCGACCGCGTGATTCCAATCTGGGTCCGTGACTTGGTCTATTCCTGCGGCCTAAGGCCCCAGCGCTACTCGAAGTATGCCGCCTCGATCGATGCCCTGACCACGCTCCCAGGGCGACTCCGTAGCAACGCCCTCGCCCTAGAGCAGGGCCCAGGGTTCCCCCTCGCGAACTCGGACGATTGACTAGTGCTGCCCGCCAGAAGTTCAGGTACGGGTGAATGTAGGGGCGGGGTTTACCCCCGCCCGAC
>JAESQQ010000122.1 GCA_016765095.1 Planctomycetota bacterium
CCGCCCCGCCGTCCCCCCGACCCGGTCGGCGAGACAGCCACCCCCCGACTTACTCTGGGCGCAGCCCCATAAACACTGCCAGCGCCCTCGCCCCTCCAAGGCAGCCCCTCGACACCGATCCCTCCAGTTCGAGGACGAGCACGAGCACGAGCACGAGAGGCGCCCAAATCGGGCGCGGGCACGGGTTTGAGCGTTGCCACTTGCCAACCAATGCGAAGAGGGCCCAAAGGCCCTCTTTTCTTGCGTAGGCTTCGATCAGCGAGTGCTGACGCCGGGATCAGTCCCGGATAAGCCCTTCCACGCGAAGCGTGCGCTCGATCCCTGCCCACAAGCGGGCGGGGGGACCCCCCCTCTGAACGTCACTGCGAGTCGGATCTGCGCTCGACGACGAATCGCCGCACAGCGTCTTCCAGGGGGGAGGCTTCTCAACCCCCCACCTGGCGAGGGCGTCTTCGCCACCCGCCCACTCAGAGCGTCCCTGATGGATGCTCCAACGAAGCTCTCGCTCAGACTCAACAGAGTCTTGCTCTTCGCGCTCGATCACTCGATCACTCGACCTCTCCGGCGATCCGCCTTTGGTATCAGCTGAGCTAGCCCCCCGGCCAACTCAACACCAAAGGTCCACCAAACCCCGGGGTCGTCTTTGGCCCCGAAGGGCCACTCCTACTCAGCCTAGCGGCGCGAGCCGCTTTGGCCAACCCTCTCTCTCAACATGCCACGGCCACGTCTCCAGCCCCCAGCTCCGCCAAAGCAGAACGGAAAGCCTTCCGCGCCCGATACAGCCGTCCTCGAATCTGATTCTCGCTCTGGCCGCACAACTCGCCGATCTCCTTGTAGGAGAGCTCGTCGACGGCCTTCATGAGAATCAACGCGCGCTGCGGTTCGGGAAGGCAATCAAGTGCTTCCCCGATTCGTCCGCCAAGCCACGCGCTTTCCAGCGATCGCTCCGGCGCCTCGCCCACCAACTGCCGTCCCTCGTGGAACCGCCGTGGGTCGAAACGCTGCTGCCTGTCCAGGCTACGTCGGCGGTTCTTGCAACCGTTCAACGTGACCCGAAACAGCCAAGTCGAGAAGCGAGACTCACCCCGAAAGGTGTCCAGCTTGCGGAACACGCGCAGGAAAACTTCCTGGGTCACGTCCTCCGCATGCTGATCGTCCCTCAGGAACCTGCGGGCGAACCCGTAGACCTTGCCTGAGTACTTCTCGTACAAGCGCTGATAACTCGCCGCGTCACCGCGGCGACAACCCTCAAGGAGGGCACCATCGTCATTCATCGTTCACCACCAACCCCCGGCCCACCACGGCCAGGAAAGAAACCCCACTGCCGGATTAGCGGCGTCATCTGGGATCTGCAAGTATTTGGTTGTAAGTGCTGCATTCATGGGACAAATCCTTGACCCTCAGCGCGCCCAGCGCGCCCTCGCGCCCTCGCGCCGCGACAGACGCCCCTTTTGGGCTCCCACGAGCGATTACAGGCGCCTTGTCCCCTAGCGACCTTCGCAAAAGCGACACCCATAGGCCCTCCTCGGAGTGCCCGGAACGCCCTCTGAGCTTGGTCTGCGAGCACCGTTCCCAAGCGTCTTCGCGTCACCGAAAGCGAGCCTAGGCGTGGCGATCCTCGACTGGCTTGCGCGGACCGCCCGGACCGGAGAGCTCGGCACATTCTCTCCCCGCGCGCTGCGCTGGCTCGGACCCGGAGGCTGGCTGGGCGGGATCTTTCGCCTCGCGTTTCGTCCCGCGGTGACGGACTGGGAGCACCTCCCCGAGCGCGGCCCCTTCCTGGTCGTCGCCAATCATTCGGGCGGAGGGGGCGCCGACGTCGCGACCCTCGCGACCCACTGGGCCGAGACCTTCGGAAGCGAGCGCACCCTGGCGGCCCTCGCGCACCCGCTCGCGTTTCACTGCCCGGGCGCCGCCGCCCTCCTCCGAGAGTTCGGCGCGATCCCCTCGTCCTACGAGCGCGCGATCGAGGCCCTCCGCGCCGGGGTCCCCGTTCTCGTGTTCCCAGGCGGCGACCACGAGGCCTTTCGACCGATTTGGCAGGCCTACCGAGTCGACTTCAACCGCCGCCAAGGCTTCCTGCGCCTGGCCCGAGAGGCCTGGATCCCGATCGTCCCGCTCGGCCTCCGCGGAAGCCACTTCACGGTCCCGATCCTGTGGCGGTCCAAGGTCCTGCCCTGGGTTCAAGTCCTCCCCCGCCTGCTCGGCCTCAAGCGCTTCCCCCTGACGCTCGCCGCGATCGTCGGTTCGACGTCGATCCTGGCCCTGGCCGGGCCGGCCTGGGGCTACCCCCTAGCCGGATTCCTAGCCTGGGCATGGCTCTCCTCGCCGACCAACGTGCTTCTTCCTCAGATCCCCTGGAAGGTCAGCGTCGAAGTCGGAGCGCCGATCCCTCCCGACGTGCTCTTCGGCCCGGACCGAGAGCGGTCCCTCGACGACGCGTATGACCAGGTCTTGGCAGCAGTCCAAGCGCTCGTGTTGAGCTGACGAGGACGAAGCGGGCAGGCAGGAAGGGACCCAAGGTCCTCGCCGCGAATCAGCCCCAACGCGGACGAAGCCGGGCCAAAGCTTGGCGTGCCGACGACGCTCGCGCGCTCGACCAGCTCGGCGCCAGCCCAAGTCAACTCGGGGAGCGAGCGTCCGCCGGCAACTCGCTACCTGGGTCCGATCTGACTCGCCCCCCCCAACTCGAGGAGTACGTAGCGAGGGTTGTCTTTGTCCTTCGCATACCAGGTCGCAGCCCACCCGCGCCGATCGTCGAATTGAACCTCGGCCCAGCGATAGTCTTGGCCCATTTGATTCTCATACCTGGGGCCTCGCCTCCCTGTGAAGGCGTAGTAGGCACCGGGCGCAAGCTGCCCGATTCGCGGGTTGCCACTGTTGGCCGAGTGGTTCCCGACGCGCACGTTGACGCTGCTGGTCCGGGCTCGGACCCAAGGTCCCGGATCGGCGCTGAAGGCCACCCCACGAATCCAGCCACGACCCCCCCCCAGCCGATTTGGATCCAATCAGGCCGCTGCCCGAACACGAGGAGGCGTGAATCCTCCTCGCTGCTCAGGCCGAGGAGCAGGCCGTCGGGGTGAGCGAAGACCGCAGTTCGAGGGGAAAGCCGGAGAGAGCCCTGCGGGCTCTCGGCCATGCCGGAGGTCGCCTGGGGAACCACCAAGGCGTATCTCGGCCCCAGAGAGCTGTCGGGAAATGGCTCGTCGAGCGCCCGGCTCCGGTTGTGGGTCAGCAGCCCAGGCCAGGCCACCTCAGCGAGAGCCGGCCCGAGGTCAACCGTCGGTAACGCGTCCGCTATCTTCTGGCGGAGACGCGCCGAAGGCTCGCCGTGGAGATCCAGACGATCGCTCCGAGCCCAATCGAGTCCGCCCGACCAGACGACGGGCTCCCAGGCGTAGGTCTCGCCCCCACGGCGAACGACACGAACTCCTGTCTCGCGGGCGGGGGAGTCGGCGAGGAGGCGAAAGATCTCACCCAATCCCCCGCCCTTGAGCGACTCGCGGAGCAGAACCCCTTGCGGCCCCGCCAGCTCGACGGCCTCTAGAGAGGCGGGCGTCACCGAGGCCCCGTCATTGAGGTTGAACTCAGCCAACACCGCTAGATCGGTCATGGCTTTCAATCGCTTCCCCGACGACCAAATCGTGTCCCAGACGGTCCCCGCCTCGAGGCCCCGGGCGCGCAGGACCCCGACTCGCAGGACTTCTCCCTCCGTGGAGCAAGCGACCAAGAGTGAGAGCCCCGCTCCCTTCTCAGCCTTGGCGGGCGTCAGGGTCAGCCAGCCCCACGAGCCCTCCTTTCGACTGAGCACGCGCAGACCAGGCACCGGACTCGCCACCGCGCTGGGAGAAGGCACGGCAGGCGCTGGGCCGAGCGCCCAAGCCACCACCCCGGTGACCAGGAGCAGGGAGACCACCCCGATCCCGGCCACGAACGGGACGCGGCTCGCCCGGGCCTCCTCACCCCGCGCGAGGCTGGCCAGGAAGGCGCGCACGTCGGCTGGCCGCTCGGCGGGGTCCTTGGCGAGTCCTCGCAGGACGACTCGCTCAATCCCAGGGGGAACGTCTTGGCGCCCGATCGACGGAGGCGGCTCGTGGAGGACCTTGTCGAAGGCCTCCAAAATCGTCTTGGCTCCCACGACCGGCGGCCCACCAGTCAGCATTGCGTAGCAGATCGCAGCCAGCCCGTAGAGATCGGCGCGAGCGTCGACCCGCTTGCTGTCGATAGCCTGCTCGGGCGCCATGTAGACCGGAGTTCCGATCGTCTCGCCCGTCGCGGTCAGCCCGTCTCGACTCTGGCCGCGATCCTGTCGAGCCAGGCCAAAGTCGGCCAGAGCTGGCTCCCCACTCGAATCGAGCAGCACGTTGTCCGGCTTGAGATCCCGGTGCAGCACACCCTGATCGTGAGCGTGAGCCAACCCCTCGCCAAGCTTGCGTGTCAGCGTGAGCGCCACATCAAGGGGGAGCTTCCCCTCGCGCGCGATCCGGGCCTGAAGCGTGCCCCCCTCGTAGAGGTCGTAGACCTGGTAGGGGGAGGAGGTCGTGAAGCTGAAGTCCCGGAGCCGAACGACGTGGGGGTGGTCGAGGAGCGCCACCAGCTCAACCTCCCGCCGAAAGCGAAGCTGCTCCTCCTCGTCGCCGATCAAGTCCCCGCGGATCAACTTGAGGGCGTAGCACTCCTGGGTGTGGGAGTGCTCGACCCGATAGACCGCGCCCATGGACCCCTCGCCGATCTGCTCGAGGACGCGATAGGGGCCGATCTGAGCGGAGCGTTGAGTCTGGTGGGGGTTCTGCACGGCGGCGCATTGTGCCCGAGGACCGGCCTCGGACCAGCCCACACCAAGCCGCCGCCCCTAGCCCGCCCGGGCGAGGCGAGTCGCCTCGTCGCGAGCCAAGCAACCCGTGTAGAGGGCGTGATAGCGCCCCCGCTCGGCGAGGAGCTCCTGGTGACGGCCGGCCTCAACGACCCGGCCCCCGTCGATCACCATGATCTTGTCGGCGTTGCGAATCGTGGACAGCCGGTGCGCGATCACAAACGCGATCCGTCCCTTCAAGACCTTTTCGACCGCAGCCTGGATCAAGGCTTCGGTCTCGGTGTCGACCGAGGAGGTCGCCTCGTCCATCACAAACACTTGAGGGTCTGCCAGGACAGCCCGCGCGAGCGCGATCAGCTGACGCTGACCGGTCGAGAGTCGGCTCCCGCCCTCGCCGACGGGCGCCTCGTAGCCTTCGGGCAGGGCCGCTATGAACTCAGCCGCTCCGACCAAGCGCGCCGCAGCCTCGACCTCCTCGTCGCTCGCGTCGAGCCGCCCGTAGCGAATCGCCTCACGGATCGTCCCCGAGAAGAGGAAGGGCACCTGGAGCACGACGCCGAGGTTCGACTGAAGCCAGTGGAGGCTCCGCTGGCGATAGTCGACTCCGTTCAGGCGAACCTCGCCGCTCGTCGGCTCGTAGAAGCGCGAGAGGAGGCTCACGATCGTGCTCTTGCCGCCCCCCGTGGCGCCCACGAGCGCGACTGTCTCGCCCGCTTCGACCTCGAGGTCGAAGCCCCTCAAGACGGGCTCGCCCTTCTTGTAGGAGAACTCCACGTCCTTGAACTCGATCCGATCGATCCGATCGATCCCGCCGTCGATCGCGATCCCCTCGGGCCGCTCGCGGTCCGCCCACTCGGCGAGCGCCGCTTGGACTTCAACGGAGTCGCGGATCTCAGGGGTCGTATCCAGCAAGCCCTGAACCCGCTCTGCGGCGGCCTGCGCGGCCTGGAGCTGGGTAAAGCGCTCGGCCATTTCCTGAATCGGCATTGTGAACAGCGCGGCGTATTGCATGAACGCGATCAGCGTTCCGAGGCTGACCTCGCCGAGCGAGACCCCGATTCCTCCGCGCCAAAGGGCGAGCCCAACGCCGAGCGCGCCGAGCGAGGCCACGATCGGGAGGTAGACCGCCGACTGGAGCGCGTTGGTCATGGAGTAGCGGTACATTTCGGTGCTTCGCCCTTGGAACTCGCCGAGGTTGCCCTCCTCCCGGTTGAGGCTCTTGGTCGTCCGCACGCCCATCAGCGACTCGCTGAAGTTCGCGGTCAGGATCGCGTAGGTCTTGCGGATCATGCGGGAGCTGTGCAGGAGCCGCTTCTGAAAGACCGCGCTCAGGATCGCGAGGGGAGGCACGATCGCCAGCACGACCAAGGCCAGCCGCCAGTCGAGCACGAACATGGCGATCGTGATTCCAAGGATCACAGCCGCGCCCCAGACCAAGTCGAGCAAGAACCAGGGCAAGAGCGAGCTCAACTTCTCGCAGTCCGAGGTCAAGCGCGTCACAAGCCAACCGGTCGGGCGGGTGTCGAAGTAACTGAAGGGCAGCTCCTGGAGCCGCTTGAAGCCTTGGCGGCGGAGGTCATAAGCGACCCCTGTCGCGGCCTGCCCCGCGAAGCGAATGAAGAAGTAGACCGAGATCGCGATCGCGAACAACGCGAGCACGTAGCCGGTGGCGTATGCCGCAGCGACCGCACCGCCCTCGTGGGCGATCGCGGCGTCGATCAGACGACCCGTGACGAGGGGAATGATCGCGTCGGCGGCGGCCACGACGAGGCCGGCCGCGACTAGACCCAAGAGCGGTCGCTTGTAGGGGCGCGCGTGCTGCCCGATCCGTCGCCAAAGGGCGAAGTCCAGATCGCGAGGAGGCGCGTGTTCGTCGTCGTAGCTAGCGTCAGCAGAGCTCATGAGACCTCTAAGCAGTCTTGGCGAGGGGAGGGAGGAGGGCGTCTGCGACCTCGCCGGAATCGGCGAGGTCACAGACGCGAAGTTCAGTCACAGCGTCCGCGGGGACAGCCGGCAGGCTGCCCAACGAGAGGTTGGTCTGCGCAGCCCAAAGGCGAGCGTAGGGTCCGTCCTCAGCCAGCAGGCTCTCGTGATCGCCTGCTTGCACCACGCGTCCCTGACCAAGCACAAGGATCTGATCCGCGTCCTTGATCGTGGACACGCGGTGCGCGATCACGATCGTGGTCTGACGACCCTTGGTGGCCGCGAGGGCGTCGAGGATCGTGGCCTCGGTCTCGGTGTCGACCGCGCTCAACGAGTCGTCCAAGACGAGGACAACGGGCCGTTCGAGGAGCGCCCGCGCCAACGCCAAGCGCTGGCGCTGCCCGCCTGAGAGGGTCACGCCCCGCTCACCGACAGCGGTCTCGTAACCCGACTCGAAGCCCAAGATCGTCTCGTGGATCCCAGCCGCTCGAGTCGCTGTCTCGACGTCCTCCTGAGTCGCGTCAGCGCGCCCCAAGCGAACGTTCTCCCCGATCGTCTTGCTGAACAAGAACGGCTCCTGAAGCACGACCGCCACTTGACGGCGGACGTGCTTGCGCGGGAGCGAGGAGAGCTCGTGACCCCCAAGTCGAATCGAGCCCTGCTCGTAGTCGTAGAGCCGGAGGAGGAGGTTGACCAAGGTGCTCTTGCCGCTCCCCGAAGGACCCAAGATCGCGAGCGTCTGTCCTGCGGGGACCGAGAACGAGACCTCGTTTAGGACCGCCAGCTCGCCGTGGCTGAAGCTGACGCGGTCGAAATCGAGATCGCCGGTCAGAACCGGCGTCGGGGCCCCGTCGGGGTCGAGTTCGCGGGCCTGAGTCAGGACCTCGTCGAGGCGCTCGATCGCGACCACGGCCTTGCCGAGGTCGGCTAGGATCCGCCCCATGTGCCGCATGGGGAACAAGAACAGGTTGACCGCCGCCAAGAAGTAGAAGAACGCGCCGACCGCCAACGAGCCCTGCATGAGCCAGTAGGCCCCGGCCGCGACCACGAGCCCCTTCTGGAGGAAGCAGAGCAAGTCGCTGATCGCCCAGAACTTGGCGAGGTGGCTGTAGAGCTGGAAGTCGAGCCCGCGGTGCTTGGCGTTGATCGCCTCGAACAGCGCCTCCTCGTGCTCCTGACGAGCGAAGGCGCGCGCCACTCGAATCCCAGAGAGGTTCTCTGTGATCCGGGCGGTCAGCGCGCCTTCAGCCTCGTCGGTGAGCAGGAAGGCCTGTTTGATCCGACGGAACACGAAGTATGAGAAGCAGGTGATCAGCGGGAGCAAGACGAGCGAGACCGCCGTCATGCGCCAATCGATCGCGATCAGGAGCGGGATCGGGACGATCAGCATGATCACGGCTCGCCCGATCTCGACGACCTGAGAGGCGAGGAACTTGCGCAGCGTCTCGACGTCTGAGGTGCAGCGCTGGACGAGGTCGCCTGTCTCGGCGCTGTCGAAGTAGGTGCAAGCCAAATGCTGGAGGTGGTCGTAGATCTCGTCGCGAACGCGGCGCACGATCTGCTGACTTGCGTCGGCCGCCCAGCGAGCCCGGAGGTAAGTGAACCCGCCTGCGATTGCGCTCAGGACCAGGAACACCAGAGCCGGCAGCCAGAGGTTCTCAGCCACATAGGCCCGCCCTCCCAACGCAGAGACGACGGCTCGAGTCGAAGCGGAGGGGTTTGGGTCCGAGCTCAACACGCCGTCGAAGACAGCCTGAGGGATCAGCGGAGCGGCATAGAGGAAACAGGTCGCGACGACGAGCGCGGCGATCGCCGTGCCGTATCTGAAACCTTGGTCACCAAAGAGGGACCAGACCCTGCGGAGGGTTAAGAACATGGGGAGCAACTCGCTGGGTGGGAACAGCTGAATGGGTGGGTCTGAGTTGGACCTACCCTCGGCCCCCGGGTGTCACGCAATTGCACGACCAATTCCTGGCAGGGTCCCCGATCGAGCCGAGAGGCCTGCAGGGCGCACCCGGGCGGGGGTAAACCCCGCCCCTACTGGAGCGTGTTGTTGCGGGCCGCGCGGGGACGATCGGCTCGATCGAGGGCATTCGGGGGGGGCCCAGTGCGGCCGGTAGGGTGCGGGGTTTACCCCCGCCCGCCGTCGCGGTGGACACAGAGCCGGCAGGCAGGAATCCCTAAAATCCGCCCATTTTCTTGGCCAAGGCGTAGACCGCGGCGGAGTCGAGCAGGATCGTTCGGTAGGAGCCGAACCAGATCGCCTGGCGCACGTTCATGTGCTGGGCGTCGCCGGCCTCGATCGGCTTTCCGTCGACGAGGGTCCCGTTGCCCGAGCCCAAGTCGACGAGGAGCCAGCCTTCGCCGGTGTCTCTGATCTCGGCGTGGGTGCTCGAAGCCGCGGAGTCGGGAATCACGACGTCGCAGCGGAAGGGGTTGCGCCCGATCACGATCTTGCCCGCCTCGGGCCGGCGCGAAACGAGGGGGTGGATCCGCGCCCGGCCGGCCTTTTTAGCGCGCTTGAGCGAGAGCACGTCCTCGCGCTCAAGGCGAAGCGTGGGTCGGCCGAGGGTCGCCCTGGCTTCCTTGGTTCGCTCGGTCGGCATTTCGAGCAGGAACCCGAACGAGCAGCCTTCAACGAAGGACTTCGAGTCGACCTTCGCCAAGGCAGGCACGAGGTCACGAAACGCGAGGCCCTCGGCGGGGACCCCGATCCCGGCGACCTCGGCGAGGGGCGCGTCGACGTCCCAATCGGTCTTGCGCAAGATCGCGTAGAGGTGACCCGCGCTGAGAATCAGGACTCGCTGCTCGCCAAGGCGAAGGCACATTCCCGAGCGGAGCGGGACTGGGCTGGCGGACGAGATCTGACGCTCCTCGACGAAGGTCCCGTTGGCCGCGCCCTTGTCCTGCACCTCGAGGCGCTCCTCACGAAGCAGACGGCAGTGGAGCTGAGAGACGGTGTCCCCGGCGATTTGAATCGTGGCCTCGCTGCCCAGGCTCCCGATCGTGACCCCCTCCTCCGCGCCCTCGGCGCCGGGGGCCACGCCGTGCAAGGAGTGAACCCGAAGGGTCCCAACGTCCGAGCTCTCGCGGACCTGGGTCAAGCGACCCGCCACGAGGGCGCGCCCGGCTGCTTGGTCTTTGTCGGGGTCGAGGACACCCGGAGTTGTTTCGAGCAGAAAGGGGCCGGAGCAGGCGTCGAAGAACTCCTCGGGCCCGACCTCACCGATCGCCTCGTCGAGGTCTTGGATCGCGAACCCTTGGGGGAGGTCCTTGGCGTCGTCGAAGAATGCGCTCAGGGTGGACATGGGGCTCAGAGTATCCGTCTGCCGCCCCCCGTGCGAGCAGGCCTCTACGCGGTAGCACGGCGTCAGGCCTTGCGTTACAAGGTCTGCGAGGGGGGACGCGTGCCAGACGACTCGGGCCACCTGCGAGCGATCCTCTCGCAGACCGCAGCGATCTTTCAGACTGCGGTCACCGGACGCCCCGAGGCGGGCGTAGCCCCCGCAGACCTCGAGGGGCTCTCGCTCGAAGAGGCCAGCGCGGAGCTGCCCGACCCGATTCGACGCGCCTTCTCGCTCGAGGACTTGAGCGACTCAGCCCGCAAGCTGGCCTCCTGCGACGAGACCTGGAGCGAGATCGACGACCTGGTGCGCCGCTTCCTGCGCGGGCGGCGGGCCGCGATCGCAGTCACCGGGCTCCGCGGGACCGGGCGTCGCGGATACCTCCAGCGAATCGCGAGCATTGCCGGCGAAGGCGAAGACGTCGGGCTCTCCCGACTCCGGTTCGACTCGATCCGAACCGGCGCCAGCGAATTCCTCGGACCGGCGGCCCAGGCGCTGGGGCTCGAAGCCGGCGACCTCGACCCTGACGACCTCGCCCGCCAGCTCCTCGAGGGGCCCCGGCGAGTCGTGATCGTGGAGCGGGCCCACAACCTCTACATGCGCAAGATCGGCGGATTCGAGGCGCTCCAGGCCGCCCTGGCCCTGGTCGCGGCGACCCTCGACACGGTCCTCTGGGTGTTCGAGATCGACCGCTACGCCTGGGAATACCTCGACGAGCTGAGCCAGCTCCACGACTACTTCGACTTGATCGTCGAGGCTCCGCTCTTGAGCGAGGAAGACCTCAAGGAAGTCTTCGAGCGACAGCTCTCCGACCTCGATGAGACCTTCCCGACCAAGTTCCTCGCGCCCAAGGACCTCCCCGAGTCTCAGCGCGAGACCTGGCGCGAGGAGGGCTTCTACAAGCGCCTGCACGCCGCGAGCAGCGGAAACCTCGAGTCGGCCGGGATCTTGTTCTGCCGCTCGACGCGCTGGAGCGTCCAGCTCAAGAAGGCCGTCGTGCTCCCGATCCCCACGATCCCCTTCGAGGAGGCCCTCTCCTCCTACCCGAGGACCTCGCTCCTGGCCCTGGCGATGCTCGTCGAGCACGAGGAGCTGAGCCAACAGGACCTCGCAGACCTCCTCCTGATCTCGCCGGGACGCGCTCAGTCCGTCCTCGACACCTTCGTTCGGCACAGCGTGACTACACGCCGCGAGACTGGCCGCTACGTGGTCAACACGCCCTGGCTGGCCGCGATCGGGAGCCACCTCTCGAACTGGAACGTGCTGTGAGCCGCCCCACGACACGCTCCCGCTGGGTTGCTCGGGCTCGCCTGCTGACCGTTCTGGCCGCGAGCGTCCTGGCCCTGGCCTGCGCTCAGGAGTCCAGCCAGCGCGCGCGAACACCGCTCAGCGAAGGGGCGGTCGTCTCGACCGAGACCAAAGTCAGCGTCGCGCCCGACGGTCAAGTCTCGGTCCACCTTCAGGGGGCGACGCTCCGCGAGGGGCTCGAACGGGTCGCGACCCGGACCGGGCTCGCGATCAAGATCGAAGCCGACCTGCCAGAGGTCAGGCTCTACGTCTCGTTCGAGGCGGCCGACGCTCCGAGCGCGCTCCGGGCCCTGGCCACGATCGGCGGCGTGACCTACGAGCAATACAGCCAGGCTGGCCTGACGCTCCACCGCGTCGGAACGTCGCCTCGAGACTTGTTCGAGCATGGCCCTTATCACTTCTTGTTGGGCGCCTTGATCCTGTTCTCGGCCTACGTCTTGCTGCGCGGGTTCTCGGCCTTCGTGGGGCGTCTGGAGTCCGTCTCCCGCGAGCGCGGCAAGAAGCTTCGCCAGCTCGGTCCCTTGGTCCGAGTCGTGGTCTGGGTGATCGCGATCGTGAGCGCGATCATGGTCATGCTCCGCGTCTCGCCGACGGCGGCGTTTGCGTTCACCGGCGGCGGCCTGCTCCTGCTCGGGATCGCGGCCCGCGAGTTGACGGCCAACCTCTTGGCCGGATTCACGATCGCGATCGACCGCCCGCTCTACGTCGGCGACTTCGTCGAGGTCGCCGGCCAGCGCGGCGAAGTCAAGGGAATCGGACTTCGGAGCACTCAGCTCGTGACCCCCGACGACACCATGATCACGATCCCCAACAAGGTGATCAGCGAAGGCGTCGTCGCGTCGGCCAACTACGGCGAGGTCGACGCGCTCGTCGAGATCACGTTCTACGTCGCTCACGAGGCCGACGTGTCCGTGGTTCGGAACCTCGTCTGGGAGGGCTTGGTCACAAGCGCCTACTGCGCCTGGCGCAAGCCGGCCCGGGTGTTCGTCTCCGAGGAGCCGCGCGCGACCAAGGTCGTCGCGGCGGCCTACGTCTACGACGTGCGCCACCAGCGCCGCTACGTGACCGACGTCACCCACCGCGTCAAAGCGGCCTTCGCCGAGGCGGGGGTCCCCTACCCCAAGATCGACGGGTAGGACGCCCTGTTTGTTAGGGGGGACGGGTCTCCCCCATTCCTTCGCTCGTTCCTCGCTGCGGAACTCCCCCTCCGGGTGCTTCGCACCCAGAAGAACCCAGCATGGTTGGTTGCTTCGGGTGCTTCGCACCCAAAGAGGGAGGGGCCCACGTAACGCTGGGTCGGGAAACCCCCAAGAGTTGGCAAGGGAACTCCCATGACCAACTCTGCCAACGACCTGATCCGCGCAACCCTCTGCTGCCTCGCCCTAGTTCTGGGCGCGACTGGGAGCGCTGCCGCCCAATCCGTCGGGGCCTACGAGGTCACTGCCAAGGGCGGCCTCAACGTCCGCAGCGCCCCGAACACCCAAGGGGTCCGAGTCGGGCTCCTGCCCGAGGGCTCAGAGGTCCGCGTCGTGGGCGTCTCGGGCCAATGGGCGGTCGTCCGCTTCAACGGCGTCGAGCGCTACGTGCATGGCCGCTACCTCCGCCCGGCCTCGGGGGCCGCTTCCTCCGAGACCTATACGCTCGCAGGCCAAGACTCCAAGCGCGGGGACTACGCCCTCGTCCTGAGCCTCACCTCCCTCCCGGGAGGAGGAGTCCAAGTCACCCGCGAGGCGACGTATGCGGACGGCAAGCGCGAGACCCACAGCGGACCCGGCTCGCGTCAAGGCGATTCGATCCGGGCCAAGCTCCGAGAGAACCGCGGCGCGTCGGGAGCCTTGAGGGGTGACACCCGCCAAAGCGAAGTCGAAGTCTGGATCCGCCTAGGGGCAGACGGCGCGGTCGTGGCGAAGGACCGCTCGCCCCGCGGTGAGGGTCGCGCTGAGCGAGCGGCGGTTCCCCTCGGCACCGCCCAACCCGAGCGCGGCCGTCACCTGCTGGCCGCCGCCAGCGAGAGCGTAGCCAAGCGGATCCGCAAGACCGCAGCGGGGCTCGCCTACGACGGGATCGACCTCGAGCGGACCTTCCAAGTCAGCCGCTTCTTCCACGTCGGCGTCGGCGGCGCGATCAAAGCCCTCCGCTCGAGCGACCTCTCGGCGAGCCAAGTCGAGGGGTCCCGCGGGCAACCGCGCCACGTCTGGCTCGAGAGCCGAATCTCGGGCGGAGTCCGAGTGCCTCTCTCGACCACGATCCCAGCCGGCGAAGTGACCCTCGCGCTCGGCTTTGAAGTCGGCGCTCGCCTCGACTACACCGTCGTCGACCTCTACCCCATGCCCAAAGGCGTGACCGACGTCGGGACCGTGCTCCGCGACCTCCGCCAAGCGACGGTCCGCAGCTTCGACCTCCCCCTCGACGCGACCGAAGCGAAGGCCATGACCGTCGGCGCCCGGCGCGTGTTCGAGGGGCGAGCCCACGTCGCTCTCAGCGGCAGCCTCTCGATCGGGCGTGAGCTAGGGACGGTCGGTGACGTGGCGCGGATCGGGGCCTCGGCTCGCGTCGGCGGCTTCTACCGGATCTCTGGGCGAGCCCGGATCGAGGTCGAGCGCCTCCCGCGCAGCCGAGTCCGGGTCCGGCTGACCCGCGCCAAGACCCACACCCGCGGCGCCTCGGCCGACCTCTTCCTCGGGGCTTCCCTCGACCACGCGGGCGTGCGGAGAGAGCTCAAGCCGGCCGTCGAATACGTCGACCAGGCCCTGATCGATCGCAACAAGCTCTCGCCCGAGCTCCGCGCCGCCCTGATCAGCGTCGGCGAAGAAGTCGTGGTCCGGGGCCTCGACGGCGTCGTCCGGCGGCTGACCCGCGTCACGATCAAGGCGGCCGTGACTCGCACCAAGGAGGACGAACTCGACCTCGCCTTTCGATTCGACCTCCAGGCCGCCAAGGCACGCCAGGCCTACGAGCGGGCGGTCCGCGGGGACTTCACCCTCGCCGGGCGCTTGGCCCTCGAACCGCAGAGCGGCGTCAGCCTCGATCACCGCGTGCTCGAAGTCGAGCGGGCGACGCACCTCGCCGCCTCCCTCAACCTGAGCGTCGTGCTCGACGCCTCGTTTAGCCGCCGAATCAGCCTCCGCGATCTGTCCGTCGAGGACTCGTCCGGGCGGACCGACTACGAGATCTGGCGCTACGAGCGTGAGTTCGCCCTGAACCTCCTCAACCGCGAGCGCAAGCGAAAGGTCGACCTGGAGGTCGTCCGCCGAACGCGCCCAGGAGCTGCCACCCCAGATCACTCGCTCCGGTTCCGGCTCGAGATCGCCGACCCCTCGACCTGGGAGGCGGAGGCGCGCAGCTTCCAGCGCCTGCTCCAGTGGTGGGGCCTCGACGGCAGCTCGAACGTCCCGACGCGTGAGCGCAAGTTCCTCCAGCCTCGCTTCGGAGCGACGCGGACCGAACTCGAGATTCGGATCGCCGACGGGGGGATCACCAAGATCCTCGCCCAAGACCGGGCCGCCTACCTCGAGGCCTACGTGAAGGCCTACACCGTGATCCGAGGCCGAACGCCCAAGTGGGCGACCGAAGACGGGCGACGCTGGGTCGACGCCGAAGACGAGCGAGGCGCAAACAACGACCGTCGGGACCTAGACCGGGCTCGCGCCTTCGTCCGCCACCTCGACCGGCTCGGCAAAGCGCGCACGCAGCGCCAACGCGCGAGCGCCCTCAAGTCGCTAGCCGGGACGGCGCGCTGGGACCTCTACTCCATGGCGGCCCTCGTCTCGTTGGCCCCCCGCTCCGAAGTCAGCCTCGACGCCTCCCTGCTCGGCCGGCGGATTCGCGTCGTCGACGGGGTCCGGGGCGCGACCCCGGTGGAAGTCGCCGACCCGCGCTAAGCAAGCAACCTCTGGAGCCGCGCAGGGGCCCCATGCTAGGTTGAGCCCGTGCGCGCTCAGCTCCTAGTCGTCTCCCTCCTGCTCCTGACACAGACAGCGAGCGCGCAGTCGCGCGAGCGAGTCGAGCCCCAGCTCCGGCGCACGCCCCCTGCGGCCCCGCGGACCACGACCGGCCGCTGGACGTCGGTGACCGTCGAGGGGACGAGGGGTCGCTTCATGACGCGCGCCCGGGGGGGCCCCTCTCAGGATCGGGTCGATATCGCGTTCGTCGCCGAGGGCTACACCCGCTCTGAGCAGGCCGACTTCGTCTCCCACTGTGAACGCGTCATGCGTCTCTTCGAGAGCCGCCCGCCCTACTCGACCTACAGCAAGCTGTTCAACATTCACTACGTGTTCTTCCCCTCCACGGAGAGCGGAATCGGTCGGACCAAGGCCAAGAACACCGTGTTTGGGGCCCACTTCAACAAGAACTGGTCGTTCTCGACGGGGATCACGGGCGACCGGGCCAAGATCCAGCGCTTCGTGACCGCCGCCCTCCCGGGCGACTGCGAGGCCGACCGGATCGCGGTCGTGTGCAACGACTGGCGCAGCGGCGGGACAAGCTGGGGCAAGATCAGCTTCTCGACCCGCAAGGGCTTCTGGGCGAATATCCCCTACGTGTCGCCAGAGTGGCCGCTGGAGGACACCGTCGCCCACGAGCTCGGCCACAGCGTTGGCGGCCTCTCGGACGAGTACACCAGCGGGGGTCGCGACTACGACCACGCGAAGGTCCTCAACTACATAAAGACCTGGCCGAGTCCAAACGTGACGAGCTTCAATCCGCTCCCGACCTCGGCGGTGCCCTGGCAGTCGTTCGCCAAGAAGAACGAAGTCCCCTGGGCGCACTGGATCGAGCCTGCGAGTCGCGTGCCCTCGAAAGGGCCCGCCGTCGGGCTCTACCTGGGAGCCCTCTACTCCTCGGACTGGGCCTATCGACCGAGCAAGAAGTGCGCAATGAAGAGCAGCGGCTCAGCGCCTTTCTGCGCTCCCTGCCAGGAAGGCCTGATCCTCCGCTTCCACGCCTTCTCCAAGCCGACGCGCTTTGAGAGCACTTTCGAGGGAGACGAGCTAGTCCTCAGGATCCACAGCGTGCTCCCCCAGTGGACGCGTCGGCACCGCGCTCGGAGCCGATTCCCAGACGCGCTCTGGGAGCGGATTCAGTGGACCTGGACCAAGAAGAACGGGGTCTACACCGGCGCCGAGGCGCGGATCCCGCTCAGCTTGATCCCAGAGCGAGCCCTCGTGCTCGAGGTCGACGTCGTCAGCAACGACCCAGCCGTGCGCAAGCGGGAGAGCACCCTCCAAGGCGCTGACTTCGTCCTCCGCCGCCCCCCCTCCCGCGCCAACGCGACGGGGCGTGACGACGGAATCACCGGAGCCCTGCGGCGCCAGTGAGCCCCGAGGGGGCCAAGGAGGGCCAAGGGCCCAGGGTCGTCGCGGGCCTGATCCTCCTGATCCTGCTCGCCGTGATCTCGTGGCAGTTCATTCCCCAAGAGGTGCCTCCTTCGCCCGCGCCGCCTTCGGCCACGCCGTCTCCCAGCGCGCCCACCGCGACCCCGAGCACGACCCCCAGCGAGACTCCTGCCGCGCCCCCCTCGACCGCCGCTGGGCTCCCTCCCCAAGTCGAGGGCCCGCCTCTCGACTTGGGTCCCAGCGATCCCATGGAGGCGCCCAAGCTGAAGGGAGCCTTCCCGGCGGGGACGCTCTACGCCCAAGTCGAGATCCGGGCGGACGCCGTGCGGCTCCTGGGTCGGTTCGAGAAGGCGGCGCTCCCTTTTCGAGGAGAACGCGTCCAGCGGGGCCGGGCCTACCACGCGCTGCTGGTGGACTCCGCAGGCAACCGCGCCCTCGTGCCCTTCGAAGTCCGCGGCCTGCTCCCCGCAGGCGCCAAGGGCCCAGGAACCGTCGTCGGCGAGGAGGTCTACACCAAGCAAGTGCCCGAGATGATCCGGCTGCCTCAGCCCGTCTACCCGGCGAAGCTCACGATTCGGGACCCCAAGGGGAAGGTCTTGGGGACGCTGAACCTTGAGGCCGGCGAGTAGAGGCGTCTGTACCCGGGCGGGGGTAAACCGGGTAAACCCCGCACCCTACGGATCGCACAGGCGCGCCTCGAAGGAGCACTCCCCTCCCGCAATCGCTCCAGTCCATACCCGGGCGGGGGTAAACCCCGCACCCTACGGATCGCACAGGCGCGCCTCGAAGGACCACTCCCCTCCCGCAATCGCTCCAGTCCATACCCGGCCTACGGATCGCACAGGCGCACCTCGAAGTGCCACGTCGGCCTTCGGGCGCCCCCCCGGGCGGCTCGAAACACGCTTCGGTAGGGGCGGGGGTTACCCCCGCCCGCACTCAGGCCGCGCCGATTGGCCGGTGCGGACCCCGCACTCTTTTCACTCATGTAGCCGTGCGGTTTCCGCGCCGATTGCGTGGCGAAAGCGGTTCAAACGGACTTAACTCCTTGACTGGCGGCGATGGCAGCGGGTTTGCCATAGGCCCCTTCATGAAGCACCTGGCTCCCCTCCTGCTCCTCCTCTCTGGCCCGCTCCTGGGCGGCGTCGCGTCCGGCGACGAGCCCACCGTGGATGGCCACTACGTCCTTCGCGGCAAGGCCAACAAGGGCTCGCGCTATCGTGGCGAGGCCCGAATCCTCCGCCGGGGAACCGAGCTGGAGTTGGTGATCAAGCGAGGCGACGTCTCGATTCGCGGCCCCCTGCGCAAGCAAGGCAAGAGCTACCGGTTCACGACCGAGAGCACCAAGGGGATCGCAGCCTCGCTCCCCTTCGCGGAGCGGCCGGGCAAGAAGACGTTCGAGGCCCGGTTCCTGCCCCGCAAGGGCGAGCTCCTTGGCCAATGGCGCGTGCGGCAAAACGGAAAAGTGATCGCCTCCGGGCGCGAGCTGCTTCGGCCCTCGAAGGGGACGGGCGGAGTTCACCTCGCGATCTCAGTCGACTGGGAGGGGCGGGAGCTGAGCGAGCGCAACCTGGCCGCGATCGAGCGCTTTCGGGCCCGGTTCCCCGGGGTCCCCCTGACCCACTTCCTCAACGCGGCCTACTTCACCAAGCCCAACGCCGAGGCAGACAACTTGATCGCGGCCAAGATCCGCCGCGCGCTCCGCCCCCAGGACGAGCTCGGCCTCCACCTCCACGGCTGGCGGAGCTTGATCGAAGCGGCCGGCGTGAGCTTCAAGACGACGCCCAACTTCTGGGGCCCCAACCGCTCGCTGAGCCCCGTCGGTGGGGACATGGGCCACGAGGTCGAGATCGCGGCCTACACCAGCAAGCAGCTCCAGAAGATCCTGACTTTCTCCCGCAAGACGCTCAGCGACCGGGGCGGGTTCGAGATCAAGACTTCCTTCCGCGCAGGCGGCTGGATCGCGCCGCCCCACGTGCTGGAAGCGATCAAGGCCTCGGGCTTTGACACAGACACCTCCTCGGTCCCCCCCAGTTGGCACGACGAGCTCGACGGGTTGGCCCTCCGGAGCCGACTCTTTGAGCTCTGGGGCCAGATCCGAACGACGACGCAGCCTTACGCCGTCGAGACTCCCCACGGCCTAGTCCTGGAAATGCCCGACACCGGCGCGCTCGCGGACTACGTCACGAGCGAGGAAATGACCCAGCACGTTCGCGAGGCCCTCACTCGCCAGCGCAAAGCCCGGGGAGAGGTGATCTATGTGCACCTCGGGTTCCACCTCGAGACGGCCGAGCGCTACCTCCCGCGCCTCACCCGAACCCTCGAAGCCCTCCGGGCGGACAACAACCCTCGCCTCGTGATCGAGACTCTCTCAGCCTCTGCCGCCCGAGTTCGCGCCACGAGCGCGGACGAGAAGCAGGCCCTTGAGGCGGCTATGGCGACCATGCTGGGTGAGGAGAGCAACCTGCCGCTCCCCGGCCTCGGTGGGCAAGAGTAGGGCTGGGCGAATCAGATTCGACCCATCGCCTACCGCTCAACCCTCGGTTCGTCTCACTTACGGTTCGCTAAAGGAGGGCTCAAAGACGAAAACCGTCCACACCGGACGCGGCTTTCATTTCATTTTCTTCTCAATTGAACTTCGGGCGCCGGATTCGGTTTGGCCTGGGGCATGCGTTTGGGGTAGGCAACAGAAAGCCACAGCGCCATGAAGTTCACGACCCCACTGCTCCTGCTCGCCATTGCTACCACGTCCAGCTCTGCCCTCGCCCAGGACTGGGCGCTCAAGCTCGAGGACAACCAGGGCGAACTCAAGGGTCAGATTCGCAACGGCAGGGCCGAGTTGGTCCTCGGGGCCAACCCAACCCTGACCCTGCGCGCTACGGGAGAGCCCGTCCGACCGCTCAAGGGGATCGCCGTCTTTGGTGGCTACTTGTTCACCGACGACTTCGCCGACCTCATGGCCGTGATGCCCAAGAGTCGGGGCATGGTCGCTGCGCTCAGCAGCGTCTCGCAGGTCACGCAAGCCGAGACCCTGGTCGCCGGCCTCCGTGTCCGCTCGGAGCCGAGCAGAAGCGGACGCGTCGTGGCGAACCTCCGTGGCGGCCAGCGGGTCGAAGTCCTCGAGCAGCGAGACGGCTGGGCCAGGGTCAAGCTGCTCGGCAAGGAGGGCTGGGCCAAGATCTCGGGCAGCAGTCGCGACTTCCTCCGCCTCATAAGCGTGCCCAAGCTCACCAGCGTCCAAGGCGCGCGCTCGGTCTTCCTCTACAGCCGGGGTCCAGGCTGGCAGGGGCTGCTCAGGAACGGCGACACCTGGTCGGGCGACATTGTGCTCCGCAACGACACCCACGCCGCGCCGACGAACAAGCGCCTGCTCGTGCTCGCCGACCTCCGTCACATGACCGACGGGGGAGCCTTCAAGGCCTACGCCAACCAGCTCAAGAAGACCTACGGTCAGCAGGGTTACCAGACCGTGATCGCGGACGTGGACAGCTTCGAGGACTCGATCGACGAGCTGAACGCCGCGAGCGAGGCCCCCTACGCTCGGGTGGTCCTGATCGGCCACGGCGGCTGGGACGGCCCCGTCCTCCGCTCGCACGTTGGGACCCGTCAAGTCAGCGGCAAATACAACGTCGAGGTCTTCGAGCGCTTCGTGGCGGCGGTCAACGCGGGCACAACCCCGACCGCCAGGATCTACAACAGCTCCTGCCACGCTGCCGGCACGGCTCGGAGCGAGAAGGCCCCCTGGTCCTCGCCTTACCGCTGGGTTCACGACCTCGCCAAGCGCACGGGCCGTCACGTCGCGGGGCCGGCCGGCAAGACCTCTACCGAGTGGACTCGTCAGCAATCGCTGGCCACCCTCGAAGGACAAGGCGTCGTGGTCCAAGAAGTCCACGTGGCGCGCGGCGACAAGCTCCGGATCCTCTACTCGGGCATGAACCTCGCCTCGGCCAAGTCGCGCCCGCTCCCCGAGATCGAGGACCTCCCTCAGCCCGAGTCGGCGGACGACGACGAGCAGCCGATCGCGACCACGGCCAGCGGCGGTGGGGCCGCGAGCCCCCAGCCGTTGCCGAGCGCCACGATCGATTTGACGCTCCCGACCAACGCGGGCGGGCAACCCGCCCTCGGAAGGCGCCTCGGCCAATAGCGGCCTTTGGGCGCGGCTCGACACAGGCCACTCCGCGAGGAGTGGCCTGGTTCGGTTTGCGCACTGGAGCTTGACTGGGCCAGGGTGAAAACGCAGGCGGCACCCCCTGGCGCTCCCGTTGACAGCCAGGAGGTCACAACTCCAACGAGGCCACCCCGAGGCGGGGACCTGAGCGTGCAGAAGGGTGGGGCCTAGGGAGGTGCCCCATGACCCACGTTCGCAACAACTCGCTTCGCTGCCCGTATTGCCACGACGCGATCACTGGCCCGGGGCCCAAGACAGGCTGCGAGGCCTGCTTGGCCTGGCACCACACGGCTTGCTTCCGCGAGCTTGGCCGCTGCGGAAACTGCTCCGCAGCCGCAGAACCACCCGCCGTGGCACCCGAGGTCCTCCGGGCGGCGATGAGCGAGATCATTGCGAGCGGCTGCCAGTCTCATGGCTGCCGCGCGATCGACACCTTGGAGGTCAAGGGAATGCGACTCTGTGGGGCCCACGCCAAGGGCCCTGTGTGGACCCTCAACTTTCTGGCGGCGCTGAGCGGAGTCATTGCTGCAGGGTTCGTCTTGGCGTCCATGCAGATTGGGCTGAGCAGCCCCGCGAGCTTGGTGGCGAGCCTGTTTGGGCTCTTGCTCCTGATCGTGGCCACGCTCTTCTTTCGCCACGTCGCCAAGGGCCACCTGAACGCGGTTCGCGACGCCCTGGCCGAGGCTGAAGCCGAAGACGCAGCCAGCGAGCCCGCAGACGTGGACCCTTCGCCGCGACGAAGCGAGAAGCGATTGGCTGCCTGATCGGTTCCGAGGACGAGGACGAGGACGAGGACGAGCACGAGCACGAGCACGAGCACGAGCGCGAGCGCCTGCAGGGGGCCTAGACTCCTGGGATACCAAGGAGAGGCGCCATGGATCGCAAGCAGGCTGAAGAGTTCTCCCCCCAAGTCCTCGACCTCTTCGACCAATACGTGCACGGCGGCGTCAGCCGACGTGAGTTCCTCCAGCGAGCTGCCGGCCTGGCGCTGGGAGGACTGACCGCAGCCGCGGTCCTCGAGAGCTTGAGCCCGAACTACGCCCACGCCCAGGAGGTCCCGCCCGAGGACCCCCGGATCAAGACCGAGCGGATCCGCTACGAGTCCAAGCTGGGCTACGGAGCGGTCAGCGCGCTCCTCGCCCGGCCGGCTCCCAAGAAGGGCGGCCAGGGTCCTCAGAAGCTCCCCGCCGTGCTCGTGGTGCATGAGAACCGGGGGCTGAACCCCTACATTGAAGACGTCGCGCGCCGCCTCGCGGCCGAGGGCTTCCTCGCCCTCGCGCCCGACGGCCTGACCTCGCTGGGGGGGTATCCCGGCACCGACGACATGGGCCGGGCGCTCCAGAAGAAGCTCGACCGGGCCAAGCTCGTCGAGGACTTCGCGGCGGGCGCTCAGCACCTCATGGCGCACGCGAACTCGACGGGGAAAGTTGGCGTGGTGGGGTTCTGCTTTGGCGGCATGGTCGCCAACCAACTGGCGGTTCGGCTGCCCAAGCTTGCCGCGGCGGTCCCTTTCTACGGTCGCCAGCCCGTGGCCGAGGACGTCGCCACGATCAAGGCGCCGCTCCTGATCCACTACGCCGAGAACGACAAGCGGGTCAACGCCGGCTGGACCGACTTCGAGGCGGCCCTCAAGGCCCACAAGGTGACCTACACAGCCCACGTCTACGCTGGGACGAACCACGGCTTCCACAACGACACGACGCCGCGCTACGACGAGACCGCGGCCAAGCTGGCCTGGAAGCGAACGCTGGCCTTCTTCCGCGAGAAGCTGAGCGGGTGAATCGTGTCGTCGACTCAGTCGACGGGAAAGATTTTCCCCTCCCCGTCGCAGCGCCAGGTCAGAAGCGAACCGCGTTGCGAGGAATTCGAGCTAAGTCCTCGCGTGGCGTGAATCGGAGCGACGCGGCACCAAAGTTGTTCAAGGGAGCCTCAGCCGGCGAGTCCGGTGGAAGGAAACCCCATGAACAACACGGTGATCACCGCCCTCCCAATCCAACGCACACGACGAAGCCTCGGCGAGGCGATCCAAGCGATCGAAGAGCGCCAACAAGCTGAGTCTGAATTCGAGTCTGAATTCGAGGCTGAGTTCGAGGCTGAATTCGAGGCAAACCAGGGTCGAGCGCTCGGTGACGAGAACGCGATCTATCAGGGCGCCATGGCGATCTTGTTCTTCGCCTCGATCCTCTCAGCGGTCCTCGTGTTCAAGGCGCTCACCACCGAGATCAGGATTCTCCCCCTGCTCGCGTTGCTGGTCTTGCCCCCTGTCGCCGTCGGCTTTGGCCTGCTCTTCCGCCAGGCCTGGGCGCGCGTGGTGGCTCTCCCTCCGGCTGCGCTCGTGCTGCTCTACTTCGGCAAGCTCTTCCTGTTCACCCTTCCTGCGGCGAACGCGGCCTGCCTGGTCGTGTTCGCGATCCTGCTCGTCATCTACCGCTTCGTCAGCGCACTCCTGCGCGGGATCGGTCTCTTCCAGCCTCCCTATCAAGAGCTGGTGGCCTCCACCGGAGGATTCGGTCCGACTCACGTCTGGCCCATGGCGGTGATCCTCGGCGCCGTGACGATCCTCGCCCACGGAGTCGCGATTATCCTCGGCGTCACGGGCGCGATCTAGCCCAGCGCAAGCCGTCGCCTCGCGACGTCTCCTACCAGATGAAGTCGACGCCCAGGTGGTCCACGAGCGGGTCGTTCCCGTCGGGGCCACGGCTCGCTTCGATCGCGCTCTGCGAGAGGAGGTAGAAGCCCTTCCGCTTGAAGAGCTCCAGGGCCTTGTCCGGTTCGGAGGTCAAGAGCACCGCGACGGACTTCCCTTGGACGCGGCTCACGAAGGCGTAGAGCTGCTTGACGTTGATCCCCTCGGCCTCGAGGGTGCTCAGCACGGGCGCTAGGCCACCGACTCGGTCGTCGACCTCGACGCAGAGGGCCGCTTCGACGTCGAAGTCGTGGTCGGTAGCCTTGAGGGCGGCGATCGCCGCCGTTGGGTTGCTCACGATCAAGCAAGCCTCGCCGTGGTCGCCCGCTCGATCTGAGACCTCGAGCGCCTTCATGTCGACCTTGGCCTCTGCGAGGGCAGAGACCATGCGGGCCAAAGCACCAGGCTTGTTAGGGAGGCGAACCCGGAGTTGGTCGATCACGTGGGGGCTCCTTCGCGGCCGCTGGCCGGGAAGTCACTCTTGCACGCCTCCGACCCGTTTCAAGGGCTCCCTGGGGAGGTAGGCCCCGCTTCGTTCGTGAGCGAAACCGCAGTCCGCGCACAGAAACACCGTAGACTCTTCGCCATGGCTTGCCTGCATCCGTCACCCGTTTCCCGGGGTTCGAGTCCTTCCGCGTGCCAGAGTCCCAAGGAAACGGGTGAGGGAGGCAGGCGCGCAGGAGTGATTCGGGTCGCCAGATCGTGCAGCGTGTTGAACTCAGTCCTTCCAGTCGAGCGACTCGGATCACTCCGAGCACCTCTCTTCAGGATGTCCTAGGCCGCAGTTGGCACCGCCGAGGGACGAGGTGGTGACGAATGCGGGGTAGGTCCGACCCCGTGGTGCGCGCTTGCCCCGCCTGCCGGGTCGAAGTCAGCGTGCCCGAGCACTTCGCTGATCCGCGCTGCCCCCACTGCGACGGGCCGCTCGGGAGCGCGACCAAGTCCCAACTCGACGATACGTCTGAGACCTTGGTCGAGGTTCGCTCCGACAGCGGCGACGACCGCCCCTCTGCCCTCGAGACCCTCCGCGACTTCAAGCCCCCCGACGAGTCGAGCGGATCCGACGCCCAGGAAGGCGACGACGACGAGGAGGAGCTCTACCCGACCGCGACCTACGAGGGCGCGGCTGCAGGCGAGCGATTGGGTCCCTACGAGCTCGTTCGAATCCTCGGCAAGGGCGGAATGGGGATCGTCTACGAGGCCGTGCACCGCGAGCTCGGCCGAAGCGTCGCGCTCAAGGTCATGCGCTCGAAGGACGCGGGTCGCGAAGAGCTCGAGCGCTTCAAGCGAGAAGCTCGCGCCGCGGCCAAGCTTCAGCACCCCAACATTGTCCCGATCCTCGAGATCGGCGAACACGAGGGACAGCACTACTTCACGATGACCATGGTCCAGGGCCAGACCCTGACCACCCTCGCTCGCTCGGGCCAGATCACGCCGGAGGAGTCCGCTCGACTCATGGCCAGCGTGGCCCGGGCGATCCACTACGCCCACGAGCAGGGCGTGATCCACCGCGATATCAAGCCGAGCAACGTCGTCGTCGACGGCGACGGGGTCCCCTACGTCATGGACTTCGGCCTCGCGAAGGACCTCTCCGACGTCAGCGGCCTGACCCTGACCGGAATCGCCATGGGCAGCCCGCCCTACATGCCGCCGGAGCAGGCCCGCGGCGACTTTCGCCAAGTCGACGCGGTCTCAGACGTCTATGGCCTCGGGGCGACGCTCTACGAGTGCCTCGCCGGCAAGCCGCCCTTCGGCGGGAAGAGCCTCTACGACGTGATCGCGAAGGTCCTCTCCGAGGACCCCGAGTCCCCCCGGACGAAGAACCCAGACGTCCCCTACGACCTCGAGACCGTGTGCCTCAAGGCCCTCGAGAAGGAGAAGTGGCGCCGCTACCCGACCGCGCTCGACATGGCTCGGGACCTCGACCGCTTCATTCAGGGTCAGTCCGTCCGCGCCCTCCGCCAGGGCCTCACGACCCGCGTCGGGCGGGTGATCGCGCGCCACCGTCTTCAGATCTTCTCAATGCTGATCCCGATCGCGGTCGCGACCGCGCTCGCGGCCTACCTGTTCGGCGCCGCAGAGCCAGGCAGCCTCCCGCCTCGGCCCCGCCGCGTGTTCAGCAAGCAGGAAGCGACGACCGGCGGGCTCGCCCAAGCCAGGCAAGATCTCGCCACGGGGAGCGGCGAGCGAGCCCTGACCTCGCTCCTGACGAGCTTCGGACGTCTCCCCCAGGCCGACGCCTGCGCGCTCGCGCTCCAGCCCTTCGCCGATCGCTCGCCCAGAATCCTCGAAGTCAGCGAAGACCTCGACGACCTCCGCGGAGAGGCGCCACCCGGAGCCTTGGCCAAGGCCGGCATGGAGCTCGTCGAGGCCAGCGGCGGCGCTCGTCGCGCAGTGACGTTAGCGGAACTCGGGACTGTCGCCCGAGCTTGGTTCGCCAACGAGACCGAAGCCGACCTCTTCCGGCGCGCGCTCCAAGCCTTGCGAGCCTATCGAAGCGGCGAGCCAGCCGACTGGCAAGCCGCCCTGAGCGGAAGGCCCAGCGCTCTGGACGGTGCGATCGCCGCCGTCCTCTCCCGCAGCCTCGGCGACGAGAAGACTCCCGAGGGGAAAGTCGGGAGCTACCCCGCCCGAGCGGGTCCACACTGGGTTCGAGTCCGCTACGCCCCCCCCAGCGCCTCGGTCGAATCCGAGTCCCACGCCGGCCGGGTCCAGGCCAACCCGCGCGACGGCAAGGCGTGGAGCTTCCCGCCCTACCGCCTCACCGAGGCAGACCAGCCCTCCCGCCTCCGCCTCCCGCTCC